>NZ_JAPYKP010000088.1:0-23560 GCF_037179725.1 Mesorhizobium sp. Cs1321R2N1
CCGCGCCTGCAGTGCAAGGGAAAGCAGCGGCACCGGCGGCAGCCGCACCACGGCCGGCAGCCCGACAGCCCGCTTCAGGAGCCGGCAAGGTCAAATAGCGACCTCGCCAAACCGGGCAGTCAAAATGCTCGGCTGCTTGACGGCGGTCTGGCGCGCTGCGCACCATCGTCAGGCGAATTTCGTCCGGCGTATCTCGCCGATCGGCGCTGCGGCCTGAATTTAGCCAAGCGGCTTCGGCAGACGGGATTGCATTGTTCAAGGCAAGGGGGTTGCTCATGAAAACATCGAAGACCGTTACAGTGGCAGGGCTTCTGCTGGCGTCATTGCTTGGCGGCGCGGCTCATGCGGACGACATGCTGGGGTCCTATGTCGCTCGCATTTCCGACCGCGATCACCAGGCGAGCGACGGCTATGCGCTGGACGGCGCCGCGCAGATGGTGCGGCAGGACCGCGCCAACTGGCATAAATTCCATCGCCGCGACAGCGACGACGAGGGTGATGCCTGGTTCAGGACCAACGATCAGCGCGCCGACCTGCAGCGCATGCTGGAGCGCCCCGGCGCGATGAGTTCCTCGACCAAGCGCGCCATCGTCAACGGCGAGCCGCTGATCCAGGTCGACGTCTATGAAAACAGCGTGCGCGTCAGCATTCTGGAGAACTGATCAAATCAGTTTGAAAAGACAACAAAAAGGGCGGCGCCAAAGCACCGCCCTTTCATCGAGAAAACCTGTCACCTGAAATCAGGCCGCTTCTTCCTTGTCGTCGTCTTCTTCGTCGGACTCGCCGTCTTCGGATTCTTCTTCGCCCTCGGCGTCGTCGCCTTCGGCCTTCACAGCGTCATCGGCGTCGTCTTCGTCAGACTCTTCGCCGTCTTCATCATCGCCATCCTCGTCTTCATCAGACAGATCCGCGGCTTCGACCGTGGCGGCGGCGGCATGATCGAGGGCGGTTTCGGAAGCGGATTCAAGCGCCTCGGCGGGGGCCGAGGTTTCTTCTGTCACTTCGATTTCGTGATCGGAATTCATGGAAGCCTCCGTTGGGTTGGGGAACATGTCCCTTTTGCCACGGAGAGATCATCGTCATATGACTGTAAGCCGGCTCGAACTACCGGCTGGAAGATATTTTTCGTGGGCCTACAGCCCGGTTTATCCCTGCATGATGTTTATCCCTGCATGATCTTGTCCGAAACCGGTGCCCACTTTTCGGGATCATGTTTCTCAGCCGGCGATTTTCGAGAAATCCGCGACCTGGCCGGTAGCGGTCCGAATACGGGCAAGCAGCGCAAGACGGTTGGCACGTACCGACAAGTCCTCATCATTCACGAGAACATGCTCAAAGAATGAATCAACGGGTTCACGCAACACGCTAAGCGCCAGCATGGCAGCGGAAAAGTCTTGGTTTTGAATCGCTTCGCCGGCTTGCTTCTCGGCCTGATTCACCGCCGCAAACAGCGACTTCTCGGCATCTTGCCGGAACAACGCCGGCTCAACGGTTTCGGCGACCGCCGTTTTCTTCTTCTCTTCGGCGGCCAGGATGTTGGCGGCACGCTTGGTGCCGGCGAGCAAATTCTTGCCGTCCTCGGTATCAAGGAAAGAGCCAAGCGCCTCGACGCGGCGCACGATCTGCAGGAGGTCGTCGGACTGCGGCGTGATGACGGCATCGATGAGATCGTGCCGTGCGCCCTGGTCGCGGAGATACACTTTCAGGCGGTCGTGGAAGAACGAAAGAAGGTCGGAAGACTTCGCATCGTCTCCCATAATCTCGATCTCTGGGCCTAGATAAAGGCTGAGTCCCTTGCGGACACATTCAACCAGTTGGAGCCGCAACTGATTTTCCAGCACTAGCCGGATGGAGCCTAGCGCCGCACGACGCAGGGCAAATGGATCGCCCGAACTGGTTGGCTTCTCGTTCACAAACCAGAAACCGGTGAGCGTGACAAGCTTGTCGGCAAGCGCCACAGCGACGGATACCGGATCGCTCGGCACATAATCGGATGGGCCTTGCGGCTTGTAGTGCTCCTCGATTGCTGCGGCGACACTCGCATGCTCGCCCTGTAGCAGCGCGTATTTGCGGCCCATCGTGCCTTGCAGTTCCGGGAATTCGCCGACGACTTCGGTGGTGAGATCGGCCTTGGCTAGCACGGCGGCGCGGCGTGCGAGCGCGGTAATCTCCCCCCTTGAGGGGGAGATGGCCGGCAGGCCAGAGAGGGTCGTCTCGCGTGGATCGGCGACCCCCTCTGTCGCCTTCGGCGACATCTCCTCCTCAAGGGGGGAGATAGACAGCGCCACGATCGGCGCCAATTCTTGCGCCAGCCGGGCAATCCGCTCCACCCGCTCGCCCTGCGTGCCGAGCTTGGCATGGAAGGTGACATTGAGATGGTCGAGCCGGGCCATGCGCTGGTCGAGCGGCTTCTTCAGATCGAGCCCGAACTTTTCAGCCGATGCTTCCAGCTCAACGAGATCAGGCAGATCACCCTGGTCCGTCTTCCAGAAATAGAGCGCGTCGGACAGGCGGGCACGCACCACCTTGCCGTTGCCGTGCGCGATTTCCTTGCCGCCGTCACTGGCTTCGATGTTGGCGGTGAGAATGAAACGGCTGGAGAGCGCCTCGCCTTCCCCCTGCGGCCGCGTCACGAAGCATTTCTGGTTGGCGCGGATGGTCAGGCGGATCACCTCCGCCGGAATGGCCAGGAAAGCCTCTTCGAACTCGCCCATCAGCACGACAGGCCATTCGACCAGCCCGGACACTTCTTCAAGCAGTCCCTCGTCCTCGACAAGGTCGAGCCCGTTGGCGAAGGCGAGATTGCGGGCGTCGGCAAGGATGATCTCCTTGCGCCGGTCGGCATCGAGCACGACCTTGGCCGCCTCCAGCTTCGACACATAGTCGTCGAAGCGGCGCACGGTGATTTCGCCCGGCGCATGGAAGCGGTGGCCGTAGGTGATGTTGCCCGAGCGGATGCCGTCGATCTCGAAATCGACCACGACCGGCTCCTCGGTCTCGGGGCCGAAGGTGCACAGGATCGATTGCAGCGGCCGCACCCATCGCAGCGAGCCCGGCTTGGCCGAGGCCGGCCCCCAGCGCATCGACTTCGGCCAGGGGAAAGTGCGGATGATATCTGGCACCAGACCGGCGATGATCTCTTCGGCCGCCCTGCCCGGCTTCGAAATGTGCGCGACATAGAAGTCGCCCTTCTTCGGGTCGGAATGGACATGCGCCTCGGCGATCGAAGACAGCCCGGCCTTGCGCAGAAAACCCTGGACCGCCTGTTCAGGCGCCGATGTCGACGGCCCCTTGATATCCTCGTGAATATCCTTCGAGCGTGCGTTGAGGCCACGGATATCGAGGGTGAGGCGCCGCGGCGTCCAATACTCACGCGCCGCCTCGTAGGTCAGCCCCGCCTCGACCAGACCGTCGGTCAGCATCTTCCTCAGATCACCCGCCGCCTTGCGCTGCATGCGAGCGGGAATCTCTTCCGAGCGAAGTTCTAGAAGCAGATCAGGCATGGTTGGGGCTCACGCGGCAAAATGGTCCGCGCGGGGCATAGCAACTCGGCTGGCCGCTGTCACCCTTTCCAGAAATTTTGGCCACCTTGTCGGGACGAGCCGATGCCGCTCGTCCTTGAATCAAAGATTTCCATGAACCGAACGCAGCGCTGAAGCGACCCACGCTCAGGCAGGGAACTATTGGCTGAACGATCATGAAAACGGCATCCAGACTTCTTCAGATCCTCGCGCTCAGCGCCTGCTTCGCCGCGCAGGCTCACGGCGCCTTCTCGATGCCGGGCGTGCGGCAGGCGCTGCGGACAATGGCTGGTCCGAGCGGCCAAATCCTGCCGCCGATCAACGCTTCCCTCGAAATGATCAACGGCGGTTGAGACTCAGGCCGCCAGGCCACCGGCCTGCGTCTTCAAGAACGCCTCGCCGCAGGCTTTCGCCAGATTGCGCACCCGCAGGATGTAACTCTGCCGCTCTGTGACCGAGATCACGCCGCGCGCGTCGAGCAGGTTGAAGACATGGCTCGCCTTGATGCACTGGTCATAGGCCGGGAAGACCATCTCGTGCATCGGCAGATTGTCGTTTGAGGCCGGCGCGCCGGCCTCAAGCAGCGCCTTGCACTCGGCCTCGGCGTCCTCGAAATGCCTGAGCAGCATCGCCGTGTTGGCGTATTCGAAATTGTGGCGCGAATATTCCTGCTCGGCCTGCAGGAACACATCGCCATAGGTGACCTTGTCGGCGCCCTCGCGGCCGTTGAAGTTGAGGTCGTAGACATTGTCGACGCCCTGCACATACATGGCCAGGCGCTCCAGGCCGTAGGTGAGTTCGCCCGCGACCGGCGCGCATTCGATGCCGCAGACCTGCTGGAAATAGGTGAATTGCGACACTTCCATGCCGTCACACCAGCATTCCCAGCCGAGGCCCCAGGCGCCCAGCGTCGGGCTTTCCCAATCGTCCTCGACGAAGCGGATGTCGTGCAGCAACGGGTCGACGCCTATCGCCGCAAGCGAGCCGAGGTAAAGCTCCTGCAGGTTCGGCGGATTGGGCTTCAGGATCACCTGATACTGATAGTAGTGCTGCAGCCGGTTGGGATTCTCGCCGTAGCGGCCGTCCTTCGGACGTCGCGATGGTTGGACGTAGGCGGCGTTCCAGCGCCTGGGCCCGAGCGCGCGCAGCGTCGTTGCGGGATGAAACGTGCCGGCCCCGACCTCCATGTCATAGGGCTGCAGGATAACGCAGCCATAAGCCGCCCAGTAATTGTGCAAGGTCAGGATCAGCCCCTGGAAGGAGCGGCTGGGATGCATATGGGCTGATATTTCAATCGTCACGGTGGCCTCGGCGACACAGGCTAGCTTGCGGCCACGTCCTAGAGACACGGCGGCAAAGCGTCAAGCAACGCGCGTCCGATGCCGGCCGTCGTGAGCATGCCGGGCGATGTTGAAAACTTTGCGTGCGACTGGCCCATTGCTCGCCGCCACGCTCCGCGATCCAACAAAGCGTCCGCTTCAAGCACAGCAGGTTCAGCCATGTCCAACCCGATCACCATCCGCCCCGTCACGCGCCAGGATTTCGACCGATGGATGCCGCTGTGGGACGGCTACAATGCGTTCTATGGCCGTTCGGGCGAGACGGCGCTGGCAAGCGATATCACCGCGATGACATGGTCGCGCTTCTTCGACGCCCACGAGCCGGTCCATGCGCTGGTCGCCGAGAGCGGGAGCCAGCTTCTTGGCCTCGTCCATTACCTGTTCCACCGCAGCACCACGGCGATCGCGCCGAACTGCTATCTGCAGGACCTTTTCACCAACGAGGGCTCGCGCGGCAAAGGCATCGGCCGGGCGCTGATCGAAGGCGTCTACGAGCGCGCGCAGGCGGCCGGTTCCGGCCGGGTATATTGGCTGACGCATGAAACCAATCACACGGCAATGAAGCTCTATGACACGGTCGGCGAACGCTCGGGCTTCGTCGTCTATCGTAAGATGTTCTGAGGACGTTTCCGGCGCGCCGGCAGGCATTTTTGAGCGGAACGGATATCAAAACGAAAACGGGGCCCTGAGAGCCCCGTTGGCATTCCAAAAAAGGCGATTTTCAGCCCTTGGGGGCTGGAACCGGCTCCGGCTTGACCTTCGGGGTCTCCTGCGCCGTGTTGGATTCGATCGGCGGCAGGCCCTTCATCAGCTTCTGCTGCAGGGTGGCCAGCACGTCGGGATCGGGCTTCAGGTCGCGGGCCTGGTTCCACTGGAAGGTGGCTTCCAGCTTGCGGCCGACGCGCCAATAGGCGTCGCCGAGATGGTCGTTCAGCACCGGATCTTCCGGCTTCAGCGCGACCGCGCGTTCCATCTCGCGCACGGCGTCATCGAAGCGGCCGAGGCGGAAATAGGCCCAACCCAGGGAATCGACGATGTAGCCGTCGCTTGGCCTGAGATCGACGGCCTTCTGGATCATCTCCAGGCCTTCCTTCAGGTTGGTGTTCATGTCGACCCAGGAATAGCCGAGATAGTTCAGCACCTGCGGCTGATCCGGCTGCAACTCCAGCGCCTTGCGGAAATTCGGCTCGGCCTTCGGCCATTCCTTCAGCCGCTCATAGGCGATGCCGCGCTGATAGAAGATGTTCCAGTTGGCGGCGGTTGGCGTCTTCAGCGCCTCGACGGCCTTGTCGTAGAGATTTGCGGCGGAGCGGAAATCATCCTTCGAGGAGTAGACCCCGCCAAGCGCCAGATAGGCGCGCATGTCGTTGGGATGGGCTTCAACGAAGGCCTTCAGATGCGTGATGGCCTCGTCATGGCGGTCGAGGTCGGCAAGATTGAGGCCAAGCTGCAGGTCCGAAATCTCCTTCAGCGGCGAAGAGTCCGGGATGCGCCGATAGAGCGCGATGGCGCCCTCGCCGTCCTTCAGCTGCTCGGCGACGGCGGCGAGCTGCACGAGGGCCGCGTCGCTGTCCGGCTTCAGGGCCAGGGTATATTGCAGATAGAGGCGCACGAATGGCTCGCCGCCGCCGCGGTTGAGCGCGGTGGCAAGATCGAGCAGGATTTCGGAAGCACCGTCGGACGGACCGGACACGAAGGGCGCAATCTTGTCGCCCTTGCTGATCCTGTCACGCAAGGCGACGATTTCCAGCTTGCCCGGCGAGAACGCCTCTGCCTGGTCGAGCACCGAGATCGCCTTGGCCTTGTCACCCTTGCGGGCCAGGAACGATGCATAGGCCTGCGCGTTGCGCATCCAGGTTTCAGGCGCCGCACCGCCGGCCGTGGTATCCTGCATCGTCGCCGCGTAGATCGCCTCGGCCTTTTCGGGCATACCAGACGCGTCGGCGATCAGGGCGCGGTGGAAGGATTTGAACAGGCCGAACCAGTCCGGCCCCTGCAGCTTGTCGATCGAAGCCATCGCTTCGCTGGCCTGACCGGCACCTTGTTCGGCCCAGCCCGACATGACGCCGGAGATCAGCCGGTCGAGGTCGGATTCCAGCGACAGCTTGAGCCAGTACTGCGCCTTGGTGAAATCCTTCTTGTGGAAGGAATCGACGGCCAGCGCCAGGCGCGAGAAGCGCTCCACATCGGGCACTTCCTTGAGCTTGTCGGCATAGACCAGCGATTCGTCGAAGCGGCCTTGCGCGATCAACGATAGCATCAGGCTCTGCTGCAGTGCGGTGTCGCTCGGATTGAAGGCCAAGGCCTGCTTGTAGTACGCGATGGCGCTGTCGAGGTCGTTGTCGCCCTCGGCGATCCGGGCAGCCAGATAAGCGCCCGAGAACGACGAGATCTTGACCGGTTCGGTGGATTGCTTGGCATAGGCCGGCAAAGCCGAGATCGCCATGCCCGTCACAATTGCCAGCCTTGTCAGCCAGCGCGCACGTCCTTGCTGCATCATATCCCTTTCAGCCAGGCGCCATCTCCGCGTCAGCGGATCGACCCAGACTCGATCTTTCCAGGCAAAGCATGGCCTTTTTGGGGTCGCGCTTCAATCCGCCCGAAATTCACAATCGGGTCACCCGATTAACAAAGCATGGCTAAAAGGGACAGTTTTGCGTCTCAACGGGCCGTTGCAACCGCGTATCGCGATAGCCGCCACTTGCCACCGTGCCGCACAGCCCGCTCCATTCGCAGCCCCCGCATGCCTTGCGCACGTGGCCGGCCGAAAACGCCTGCCGCAGCCGTATCAGGGTCGCGGCATCGAGATCGAGGCGGACGCCGTCCCGGATCGGCCGAGCCAGCAGCGCTTCCACATCATCGCCGGCCTGCCGATCCCGCCCGGCCGCGCTGTCGCGCAAGCAGTGCGGTTCCGGTTCGCCAAGAAACGGGGCGCAGATGTCGTCCGGGCCGGAGACGAGGAGGATGTCCTCGCCCCGGCTCAGGCGCTCCGCGATCCCGTCATAATTGGCGGTGAAAGCGGGGCTGTATCCCTTGCCCACATAGGTGAGCAGGCAAAGGAGATGATGGGCGCGAAGCCTGATCGTCACGGCTTCGGCAAGTTCATCTTGCCACGCGGGAGCGCCGTCAGCGTCGCGGCGCCAAGCGCCGACTTCAGCAATCCGCCGACGATGAACGGCACGAAGCCGAAGGTGATGGCCTTCTCGGCGCCGATCATGACGGCAAGCCAGGCCGTGCCGAGAGCCAGGCAGGCGACGTTGCCGAGCAGCATGGCCGCAAAGGCAAGCAAAACCCTGTTGCCGTTCCAGCCGCGTTCGGCCAACCAGCCGACCAGCGCGCCGATGATGGGGAAGACAAAGAGATAGCCGCCCGTCGGGCCGACGAAATGCTGTATGCCGGCAGCGCCGCCGGCCAGGACCGGGAAGCCGACAGCACCTTCGACCAGCCAAGCGGCGATCGTCACCGCGCCAAGCCGCCAGCCATAGAGCGCGCCGATCAGCGTTACCGCGAAGGTCTGCATGGTCACGGGAACAGGCACCATCGGCACCTCGATGTAGGAGGAGAGCGCCAGGAAGAGCGTGCCGAGCACGACGGCGCCGGCCTGCCAGCCGAGCGATCGCTGCTGGGGGCGCAGCGGGCTGAAGGACGGTCTGGCGGGCGAGAATGCGAGGTTGGTCATAGGCTTCCCTTTGGTCAATCGAAATTATAGATAATTTATGCTTTCGATCTATTATCGAATCCACATTTTTGGAGCGATAGCAAGCCCAGGCTTGGGAAAAGGGCGCTTAACCCACGATCGCGAAGGCTTCGCGCGTGGCGCCGGACGCTGTCCTGACCGGCTTGCGGCCTATCCATTGGACATGCCGTCCCAGTGTTGCCGCGGCCGATTCGGTATTTCCCTGCCGCAAGGCGCTGAGGATCGCCCGGTGGTCCTGATCGGTGCGCGCCTCCCACTCCGAGCGCCATGCCGCGAACAGGAAGCGCGCGCTTGCCGCGTGCAGGTCGTCTATGGTGGCAAGCAGGCGCGGCATGCCGCATGGCGCCAGGATCAGCCGGTGAAAGGCGCGATTGGCCTCCTCCCACGACCTGACATCGCGGGATTTGTCGCCGGCCTTGGTCGCCTCCTCGGCCTGGTCGAGAATGGCCGAGGTCAGATGCGGCGCGGCGTGGCGCAGTGCCAGCACTTCGAGCGCCGCCCGCATTTCGGCGACCTCCTTGACCTCACCCAGATCGAAGGCCGCCACGCGCACGCCACGGCGCGGCTCGCTGACGGCGAGCCCCTGCGCCTCAAGGCGGCGGAAGGCCTCGCGCACGGGAACATGGCTGGTGTTGAATTCCTCGGCGACGTGATCCTGCCGCAGCCTCGCCCCCGGCTCGATCGCGCCGGAAATGATGCGATCCGCCAATACCTTGCTGATGCGCACCGCTATGGTGTCGTCCGTGCCCTTTGCCATGATTTATAGATAATTTGCGGCAAGGCGGCTTGTCGAGACGGCAGGGTCGAATTCCCAGGCGTCTTTTCACTGGCGCAGCCCCGGGAGCCCAGCGAAAGCCGGTCGCCTCAGTTCACCCGGCTGATGCAGAAATCGATGACGTCGATCAGCGCCGATTTCTGCGGCGTCTCTTCCAGAGGCGCCAAGGCGTCGCGGGCGATCTCGCCGAAATGGCGGGCGCGCCCGATCGTGTCGGCAATGGCGCCATGGCGGGTCATCAGGCCGATCGCCTTTTCCAGCCCGGCGTCGTCGACCACATTGTCCTCGATGGCACGCTTCCAGAAGGTGCGTTCGGCCTTGCTGCCGCGCCGGTAGGCGAGGATGACCGGCAAGGTCACCTTGCCCTCGCGGAAATCGTCGCCGACATTCTTGCCGAGATCCTTGCTGGTGCCGCCATAGTCTAGCGCATCGTCGATGAGTTGGAAGGCAAGACCGAGATTCATGCCGTAGGAGCGCAGCGCAGCGCGATCGTTGCGGGTCGCCTGGGCGATAACCGGGCCAACCTCGGCGGCGGCCGAAAACAGCGCGGCGGTCTTCGCCTTGATGACGGCAAAGTGCTCGTCCTCGGTGGTTTCGAGGTTCTTGGCGGCGGCAAGCTGCATGACCTCGCCCTCGGCGATGATCGAGGCGGCGCTCGACAGGATGTCGAGCGCTTCGAGCGAGCCGACATCGACCATCATGCGGAAGGCCTGGCCGAGCAGGAAGTCACCGACCAGCACACTGGCCTGGTTGCCCCAGATCATGCGGGCGGTCTTCTTGCCGCGCCGCATTCCGCTTTCATCGACAACGTCGTCATGCAGAAGCGTGGCCGTATGCATGAACTCGACCGAAGTGGCGAGCTTGACGTGGCCCTCGCCGGCATAGCCGAACATCTGCGCCGCAGCCAGCGTCAGCATTGGCCTGAGCCGCTTGCCGCCGGACGAGATCAGGTGGTTGGCGACTTCGGGAATCATCTCGACGTCGGAGCCGGCCTTGGACAGGATCAGTTTGTTGACGCGCCCCATATCGGCCGCCGTCAGATCGATCAAATCCTTGATGGAGGCGGGCTCCCGCTTCCCGTTTTCGATGTTGAGAACGACACCCACGACAATCACTCCCGTCTTGGTATAACGCGTGCGACGGCACCCTTAGTCCCGGCACGGACTCTAGGGCGGCGGGCACGGCCACGGCAAGTGGCGAATTGGCGCGGCGGCGACGACAGCCTGTCAACGTCGACACATGCGGGAGTGCGGCCCGCACGTTTACATGCATGCTGCAACCTGCGAGTTTCTTGCGATGATAGAGCTAATCCGCACCAACGACGCCGTCATCATCTCGTTTGTCGAATCGCTGATGCGCGACGCCGGCATCGGCTGCTTCGTCGCCGACCAGAATATGAGCGTGCTCGACGGCTCGCTCGGCATCCTGCCGCGGCGCGTCATGGTCGACGCCGACCAGGCCGACGCAGCGCGACGCATCCTGACCGACGCCGGCATCGCCAACGAGATCCGCCAGAAATAATGTCCGCCGCGCCAGCCACCCTTGACACGGATATGCCGGCCCATACGGTCGATGCCTTCCACCTCGGCCGGTTCTGGCTCGTGCAGCCCAAGCATGGCGGCCATCGCGCCGGGATGGATGCGATGATGCTGGCCGCATCGGTGCCCTCCTCGTTTGGCGGGCGGCTCGCCGATTTCGGGGCCGGCGCCGGTGCTGCCGGTCTGGCGGTGCTGTCGCGCTGTCCGGACGCCCAGGCTGTGCTGGTCGAACGCGCGCCTGAGATGGCTGCCTTCGCGGCGGCCACGCTTGCCCATCCCGGCAATGCGCATCTCAGCGATCGTGCGGCCGTGCTTGTCGCCGATGTCACCGTTTCGGGCCGGGCCCGGGCCGCCGCCGGCCTTGCCGACAATGATTTCGACTTCGTCATCATGAACCCGCCTTTCAACGCCGCACGGGACCGCGCCACATCGGACCGCCTGCGAAAAGAGGCCCATGTCATGGAGGATGGCCTGTTCGAAAACTGGATCCGCAGTGCGGCAGCGGTTGTCAGGCCGCGCGGCGGGCTTGCCGTGATCGCCCGCCCCGAACAGCTCGGCTCCATTCTCGACGCGATTTCAGACCGCTTCGGCGAAGCCGAGATGCTCGCCGTGCACCCTCGCCCGGACGCGGCGGCGATCCGCATTATCGTGCGGGCGGCGCTTGGGGCGCGGGGAAAGCTCGCCATCCGTCCGCCCCTGATGCTTCACGCGCGATCGGGCAACGGCCCCGACGAGCGCAGCGAAATGATAACCAATGGGCTCGCCTCGCTGTTCGGAGACTGAGCTGTTCGCGGCCTGAACATTGCCGTTGGCCGGGAAATCACTACATGCCTGCAACCATCGCCGGAGACCACTTCATCGTGAAACGTCTTTTCAACCGTCTGCTGCCGAAGTCCTGGCGCTCCACCGTCGACACCATTCCGGTCATCCGGCTGCACGGCACCATCATGGCCGGCGGCGGTCCGTTCCGGCCGAGCCTGTCGCTTGCCTCCACCGCCGGGCTGATCGAGAAGGCGTTTTCCTTCGACGCGCCGGCAGTCGCGATCTCGATCAACTCCCCCGGCGGCTCGCCGGTGCAGTCGCGGCTGATTTTCAAGCGAATTCGTGACCTTGCGGTCGAGAAGAACAAAAAGGTGCTTGTCTTCGTCGAGGATGTCGCGGCGTCCGGCGGCTACATGATCGCTGTCGCCGGCGACGAGGTGTTCGCCGACCCCTCCTCCATCGTGGGATCGATCGGCGTGGTGTCGGCCTCGTTCGGTTTCCCGGAACTGATGAAGAAGATCGGCGTCGAGCGCCGTGTCCACACCGCCGGCCAGAACAAGGCGGTGCTCGATCCGTTCAAGCCCGAGAAAAAGGAAGACGTCGAGCGGCTGAAGGTGCTGCAGCTCGAAGTGCACGAGACCTTCATCGATCTGGTCAAGGAGCGGCGAGGCACGAAGCTGGCGGACGATCCGGAGCTGTTCACCGGACTGTTCTGGACTGGCAAGAGAGGCTTGGAACTCGGCCTCATCGATGCGCTCGGCGACATGCGCACGGTGCTGAAGACCCGCTTCGGGCCGAAGACCCAGCTCAAGCTGATAACGGCGCCGCGCGGTCTGTTCGGCCGCTTCGGCCTGTTCGGCTCGAGCAAGGGCTTTTCAGCGCCCGATATCGCCGCGGCAGCGGCCAGCGGCGTCATCGATGCGGTGGAAGAGCGCGCATTGTGGGCGCGCTTCGGGCTTTGAAAAAGCCATGAAAGCGTCTAGCATGGTTGCCCGAAAGACCCGACCGGCCGCCCTTACCGGCCCAACGTGGTAGGAGTTTTGACATGCCGCAACTCATTTTCTTTGCCGTCGTCGGCATTGCCGCCTATTTCGGCTACCGCACCTTCCTGCGCGAGGCTGAGCGCGTGACGGCCAAGGTACGGCGGACCGAAAAGCAGGCGGCCAACGGCGCGATGGGAACGCTGGTCAAGGATCCGAAGACCGGCGAATACCGGCTGGCCAAGGACTGACCCTCATTTCACTCGCAATCGAGATTGTGAAGCCCGGTCCGCATGTCCGGACATGGGCAGCACCCGCCAAGATAAACCTTGCCCTGCACGTCACCGGCAGGCGCCCCGACGGCTATCATCTCATCGAAAGCCTGGCTGTGTTCACGCGCTTTGGCGACAGTATCGAGATCGCGCCGGCTGAAGGCGACGATTTCACCGTATCCGGCCGCTACGCGCCGGACGTTCCGCCCGATGGTGACAATCTGGTGCTCAAGGCACGCGACGCGTTGCGGCAGGCCGCCGGTCTTCGGAGCGCGCCGCCCGTGATCATCAGGCTCGAAAAGAACCTTCCAGTCGCGTCCGGCGTGGGCGGAGGGTCGAGCGACGCGGCGGCCGTGCTGCGCGGGCTGGCCGACAGCTGGGGGCTGGACATCGCTAGCGCCGAGCTGGCGCGGATCGGTCTCTCGCTTGGCGCCGATGTGCCGATGTGCCTGGCGGCAAAGCCGCTGGTGGCGCGCGGCATCGGTGAGGAGTTGTCGATGGTGCCGGATTTTTCGGCGCTGGGTTTGGTGCTGGTCAATCCGGGCACGCCGGTCTCGACGGCGGAAATCTTCGCAGCACTGTCCCGGCGCGACAATGAGCCACTGCCGCCGCTGCCGCGCAGCATCGAGTTTCACAGCCTGCGCAACTGGCTGGAGATCACCCGCAACGATCTCGAACCTGCGGCCCTTGCGATGCGGCCCGCCATAGGCAGGGCGCTTTCATGGCTTGACAAGGCGGGATCGGGTTTTTCACGAATGTCCGGATCGGGCGCGACATGCTTCGGCCTGTTCGAGACCGGCAATGTCGCCAAGCGCGCGGCCGCCGAGATCCGCAGCCGCCAGCCCGACTGGTTCGTCGCGGCAACACGCAGCATTGCATCGGAGGCTGAGTGAGATGGCCAGGATTGACGAGAGCCGTGCCTTCATTCCGGTGCGCATCGCGGTGCTGACGGTTTCCGACACACGCAGCCTCGCCAACGACAAATCCGGCCAGACGCTGGCCGATCGCATTACCGAGGCCGGCCACATCCTGGCCGGCCGGGATATCGTCACCGACGACCGCGAAAAAATCCGTGACACCGTTCTGGCGTGGTCGCGGGACAAGGCCATCGACGTCGTGATCACCACCGGCGGAACCGGTTTCACCGGCCGCGATGTGACGCCCGAGGCGGTGGAGCCGATTTTCGAAAAGCGCATGGATGGCTTTTCGGAAGTTTTCCACCGCATCTCCTACGACAAGATCGGCACCTCGACGATCCAGAGCCGGGCGACCGGCGGCGTCGTCAACGCCACTTTCGTCTTCGTGCTGCCGGGCTCGCCCGGCGCCTGCAAGGATGCCTGGGACGGCATCCTCAAGGCACAGCTCGACTACCGGCACATGCCCTGCAACTTCGTCGAGATCATGCCGCGCCTGGACGAACATTTGCGGCGCGGCAAATCGGCCCCTTAAAAGCAAGGCCACGCAGAGCAGCTGCAAAATCAACTCGGAGAGCGCTGCGCCTGCCTCGGTGGCGCCACCCAGATCTCGGCGTCGAGCTTCTTAGTCGCCAGACCGCGCGCCAACGCCTCGGCGCTGCCGGCAGTCTTGGACAGAGATGCCGCCTGCCGCTTGCTGATCACCAGTCCGTCGGCGAGAGTACGGTTTGCGGAAAAGACCCGGGCCAAGAACGGCGTACGGCTGCCCCGCGCCCGCGAGAACCGGGCGGCCATGGTCTGCCTGGCCGTATGGGCGACGACCGCGTCGATCCAGCCCTCTACCAGTCTCGCACCCGGTTCGAGAAACAGCAGCCAGTCACCCTTGGCCTGGCGGATGCCGGCGGCGATGCCGCCGCTCCCCACATAGTGGCAGCCGGCATGCTCGGCGACACGATGCGTGTGGTCGGTGGAACCGGTGTCGCAGACGACGACCTCGCGCACCACGCCCTCGACCGCGCCGCCAATCAGCGTCGCCAGCGTGCGGGCGAGACCCTCCTCGTCATTATGCGTTTCGATGAGAACACTGAGCATCGTGAGCCGAATAGCGGAAACCACTGACCGACGCCAGTTTTTGCATCGCGCCACAGAAAAGTTCTTGCTTTGTTCTCATCAATAAAATAGGAACAATTTCATGAGCAGAGCGATTCGACACAACATGGACAGTCCCTGGGAGCGGGCGAAGATGGAACCGATCATGCGCGCCGATATTGCGGCCTTCGGAGCAGGACGAGCCGAGATGGCCAACGCGATGATCGAGCAGAGTGGCATGCGGGTCCGTCCGGACCGCAACCGTGGCCGATCGGCGGGCATCAATCCGTCTGGCCGGTTCGAACCTGTCAGCCGGCATGTCTTCGACGATGGGTGGAGTTCGCTGGAGGAGTTGCCCCCGTTCAAGACCGAGGTGCAGGTGGAGAAGCCGCGCACCATTATCACTCGCAACGAATCGCCCGACATCTCCTTCGACCGGTCGATCAATCCCTACCGCGGTTGCGAGCACGGTTGCGTCTATTGCTTCGCGCGGCCGACGCACTCGTTCATGGGCCTGTCGCCGGGCCTGGATTTCGAATCCAAGCTGTTCGCCAAGCCGGATGCGGCACGCCTGCTCGACAAGGAGTTGTCGAAGGATGGCTACCAGCCGCGCACCATCGCCATCGGCACCAACACCGATCCCTACCAGCCGATCGAGAAGCAGTACCGGATCATGCGCGAAATCCTCGAAGTGCTGGAGGCACGCGGTCATCCGGTCGGCATCGTCACCAAGTCAGCCCTGGTGGTGCGCGACATCGACATTCTGTCGCGCATGGCCGAGCGCGGGCTCGCCAAGGTGGCGCTGTCGGTGACGACACTTGACCGCATGCTGGCCAGGACGATGGAGCCCCGCGCATCGACGCCGACCAAGCGGCTGGAAGCGATCAGGCAGCTTTCGGAAGCCGGTATCCCGGCTTCGGTGATGGTGGCGCCGATCATTCCGGGCCTGACCGACCAGGAGATGGAACGCATCCTCGACTCGGCACACCATGCCGGTGCGCGCGAGGCCGGCTATGTGGTGCTGCGCCTGCCGCTGGAGGTCAGCCCGATCTTCAAGGACTGGCTGCTGCGCCACTATCCCGACCGCTATCGCCACGTGATGTCGCTGAGCCGTTCGATGCGCGACGGCAAGGACTACGATTCGGAGTGGGGCAAGCGCATGAAGGGCGCGGGACCCTATGCATGGCAGATCGGCCGGCGCTTCGAGATCACCGCCAAGCGGCTCGGCCTCAATGCCGAACGACGCACGCTGCGGACCGACCAGTTCGTCGCGGCCGGTAAGGACCAGGAGCAGTTGATGCTGCTCTGAAGCCGAAAAACACCGCGGCTGTTCATTGCCGCCGTGGCGAAAAAATCCCGTCCGGCCTGCCCCGGCCTGCAGACGGTGCCCTCCCGGTCCGGCGCCCCACCCGACCCGGAGGGACTTGCGGAGAATCAGAGCCGATGCGAACCTCGCCGCAA
Organism: Mesorhizobium sp. Cs1321R2N1; assembly: GCF_037179725.1. Lineage (NCBI taxonomy): Bacteria > Pseudomonadati > Pseudomonadota > Alphaproteobacteria > Hyphomicrobiales > Phyllobacteriaceae > Mesorhizobium > Mesorhizobium sp. Cs1321R2N1. The sequence goes on from NZ_JAPYKP010000088.1 coordinate 16,350, forward strand.
CATGGCTCGCGCGCGTTCTGATTCTCCGCCTCTCTTCGAAATCGTCGAGAAACCCGATTTCTCCTTCGAGACGAAGGCGATGGCCGATGGCCTGTGGCCGGTCGCGGGGATGGACGAAGCCGGCCGTGGCCCGTTGGCCGGGCCGGTGGTCGCGGCGGCAGTGGTACTCGACCCCGCCAACATTCCCGAAGGGCTCGACGATTCCAAGCGGCTCAGCCACTTGCAGCGCGAAGCGCTGTTTCTGCACATCATCGGCTCCGCGCTCGGCGTCTCGATGGCGTCGGTCAGCGCCGAAGGCATCGATGGCAGCAACATCCTCAAGGCGAGCCTCGAAGCGATGCGCCGCGCACTTGTCGGGCTGCCCATCCAGGCAAAGCTCGCGCTGGCGGATGGGCGCGACGTGCCGCCGGGACTGCCCTGCGAAGGGCGCGCGCTGATCAAGGGCGACCAGCGCTCGCAGTCGATCGCCGCAGCCTCGATCGTGGCCAAGGTCATGCGCGACCGCATGATGTGCGGCTGCGGCAATCATCACGACCGCTACGGCTTCGAAGTCCATATGGGCTACGCCACGGTCCGGCACCGTACGGCGATCGAGGCGCATGGCCCTGTCGCTCGGCTGCACCGCACCTCGTTTGCGCCGTTCAGGTTGGGCGGCGCCGAGGTGACGGAAGAAGAAGAAAGCTTCGCCGGGCTGGAGTAAAACGACGGCAGCGGTGTCGGCCGATCTCCCCCCTTGTGGGGGAGATTGGCAGCGTTGACGCACCGCATAAAAAAAGCCGCCAGGTTGCCCGGGCGGCTCTTCAATATTGATCGTTCAGCTCAGTTCAGCTTCGCCTTCACATCCTGCAGCGCGGACTTGAACAGGTCGGCTCCGGCCTTGGCGTCGATCTTGCCGGCAAGCAGCGCGCGTGCCGCCTCGACAGCGATGTCGACGGCGCTGGCGCGCACTTCGCCGATCGCTTCGCGTTCGGCCTGGCCGATCTTCTGCTCGGCAAGCGCGGTGCGCCTGGCAACGTAATCCTCGGTCTTCTTGTGGGCATCGGCGGCCAGCAGATCTGCCTCGCGCTTGGCGGCCGCGACAATGTCGGCAGCTTCCTGCTCGGCTTCCTTGCGCTTCTTCTTGTACTGACCGAGCAGTTGCTGAGCTTCTTCGCGCAGCTTGCGTGCCTCGTCGAGTTCACTGCTGATCCTGGCGGCGCGGGCGTCGAGCGCCTTGGCGATCATGCGGGGCACCTTGATGTAGACGGCGATGCCCAGGAAGATGATCAGGGCAATCGTGGCCCAGAGCGTTGCGAGAGATGTAGCGTCCATGATGCGCTCCTCACCGGGCCACGGATTTGACCGCGGCCGCGATCTCGGCCTTGCTGGCCTTGCCGCCAACCAGTGCCTCGACGATCGCCGAAGCGGTGTCCTCGGCGATGCTGCCGACTTCCTTCATGGCATTGGCCTTGATGGAAGCAATGCGTGCCTCGGCCTCGCCAAGCTTGGCGTCGAGCGCGACCTCGATCTTCTTGCGCGCGGTCTCGGCTTCCGCCTTGGCCGCATCGTTGGCCTGCTGGCCGATCGAGTTGGCGTTCTTCTTGGCTTCAGCCAGTTCCTGCTCGTAAGCGGCAACGGCGGCGTCGGCCTCGCCCTTCAACTTGGCTGCCTGGTCGAGATCCTGGCTGATGCGGTCGTTGCGGACATCGATGATGCCGCCGACGCGCGGCATCACGACCCGCTTCAGGAAGAGGTAGAACAGCCCGAACGTGATCGCCAGCCACAGAAGCTGCGACGGAAACGTCTCCGGATTGAATGGCGGAAACGTGCCGTGCGCTTCGGCAGGCACGCTGGTGCCGGAATGCGTTTCGCCTCCGGTCGCAGCGTGGCTGGTGTCGGCTGATGGCGCGGACTCTTGCGCGAAGGCAGATGTCACGAACATGGACTATCCCCAGATATCAGGCCCGCCGCTAGCGCGGCCGGCCTGTCCAATCTTCTCAGTACTCAGCCGAACAGGGCCAGCAGCGCGATGAGAAGCGAGAAGATGCCCAGAGCTTCGGTCACGGCGAAGCCGAAAATCAGGCGGCCGAACTGGCCGTCGGCAGCCGACGGGTTGCGCAGCGCGCCCGAGAGGTAGCTGCCGAAGATGTTGCCCAGGCCAATGCCCGCGCCACCCATGCCCAGGCAAGCGATGCCGGCGCCGATGTACTTTGCTGCTTCTGCGTCCATTTGTTCAACTCCTTTGGATCTAAAAATTCCGTTGCGATTTCATCCGGCACCAATGTTGAAAACTCTTGGGCCGGAACTCTTGGCCTCAGTGCCCGGGATGCAGGGCGTCGTTGAGATACATGCAGGTCAACACGGCAAAGACGTAGGCCTGCAAAAAAGCGACCAGCAGTTCAAGCGCCGTCAGCGCCACCGCCATCGCCAACGGCAGGATCGAACCCGCCACACCGACCGCGCCCAGAGCGGAGAGGCTGACGACGAACCCAGAGAACACTTTGAGCGTGATGTGGCCGGCAAGCATGTTGGCGAACAGACGAACCGAGAGGCTGACCGGGCGCGACACGAAGGAGATGACCTCGATCAGCACCACCAGCGGCAGCAGGAACACCGGCACGCCATGCGGCACGAACAGCTTGAGGAAACCAAGACCATGCTTCATGAAGCCGTAGACCACCACAGTTCCGATCACCAGGGCCGCGAGGCCGAAGGTGACGATGATGTGGCTTGTGACAGTGAAGAAATAGGGAAACAGGCCGAGCAGATTGGCGACCAGCACGAACATGAACAGCGAGAACACGAAGGGGAAGAACTTCATGCCCTGCGTGCCGGCGGCGTCGCGCAGCATGTTGCCGACGAATTCGTAAGCCATTTCGGAGACCGACTGCAGTCGGCCTGGCACCAGGCTGCGGCTCGACGTCGTCAGGAACAGGAACGCCGCGGCAACGACTACGGTGGCGACCATGAACAGGGCGGAATTGGTGAAAGACAGGTCATAGCCGCCGATCTCGATCGGTATCAGCTTGTTGATATGGAACTGGTGGATCGGATCGACCTTGTCAGCTGCCACGTTCAAACCCCGTCAATGCCGCGTACGGCTAAATTACCATTGCCGCCTGAAGGGCGGTCATTTGCTGTCGTCCCGGTCATGGCGCGGCTTGGCACCTTGTCCGAATTCCGCCACAACGCCAGCCGAACGCATGACATTGAGGACGCCGGCGCCAAAACCAAGCAGCAGGAAAACGATCAGACCCCACGGCGATGTCCCCGCCATACGGTCGATGATCCAGCCGATGCCGGCGCCCACCACCACCCCGGCGATAAACTCGCTGGATAGTTTGATCGCCTGACCGTATCCGGTCACTGGTTTCGCGTCGTCTTTCCCCTCGAGCCGGTTCGGCAGCCTTGTCGCAAGCGATGCTCCAAGTTCACGCCGACGTCGCTCAAGATCGTCGTCGCGGATTTCGGGGTCATGCTCTTTGCCGCGGCCGGTTTCTCCGGTTCCGTCTGGCCCTTTTTTTTCGGCCATCGCAACCCCCCTGCCCGGGCAGACCGTCACCGTCCGTCCGCTTCTAAAGTCGCCGGCAACATAGTTAGAGGGTTTGCGCCCGTCAAGCCACGGACGGAACTTCCGAGCTGTGTATTTTAGACAATGAAATCAATGTACTAGCAAGGTGCGACATCGTGCCCGCGGCGATCAGGGGGATGCGCCGCGCGAATCCCCCAGACAATGGCTCTCCGATCGACCGTGCGACCGCGCGAAAAGAACGGCGGGCGGCGGGCCGCTCAACTCCAGCCGCCACCATAGGTCCGGTAAAAGATATGCAGGCCGATCTTGGTCATCTTCTGCATTGTGCGCGCCCAGCCGGGATGGACATAGTTGGCATAGTAGTGGGTGGACGATCCTACTTCCGGAATGAAGATCTTGCCGGCGGTGACGGCCATGCCGATGTCCTGCGCGGTCTGGTAGGCGACAGGATTGTCGATGCGCTTCTTCCTGCCGTCGCAAGCGAATGAAAACTGACAGCGGTTGAACCAGCTGTCGTTCTGGTAGACGACGCCGCAGATCGAATTGGGATAGGCGGGATTGCGGACCCGGTTGAGGATCACCTGGGCAACGGCGGCCTGGCCGCGCACCGCTTCGCCGCGTGCCTCGAAATAGATGCCGTTGGCCAGGCATTTCTGCTCCGGCTTGGAGAAGACGCCGGCAGGAAGCGGATTCTGGATCCAGGCGTGGTCGCCCTTGGCCATCGGCGGAATGAAGCGGCCGCTGTTGGGCTGCTCGTCCTGAAGCAGGGCTTCAAAGGGCGAGGCCTTGGCATAGTCCGGCGCGGATTGCGCATAGGCGGTCGCCAGCACATCGGGATGGTCGTTGTTGACCAGGGCGGCAAGCATGGCCGGAACGCCGGGATCCGGCTTCCTGTCCTCACGCGCGTGGAAGGCCGCGGCGATCTGGATTTCCTTGCCTTTGATCCGAGGCTTGGCGAATGCCATTTTCAGGTCGCTGTCCATGCTCGGCCGCATCAGCGAAGAGGTCCGCTGGAAGATCGAGCCGGCATTGAAGTTCTTCGGCGGCGCTACGGGAGAGACCTGGACGATGCGGCCCTTCTTGTCGGCGCGCACGACGCGATCCTCGTCGGGCGACCCGCTGACCTTGCCGCCCTTGCCGCGGAACGAAACGGAGCCGATGCCGGGAAGGCGAACGCCGGAACCCGAGATCGAGCCGGTGATGTCGGACTCGACGAACGGCATCTCGGCCGCGTGGACCGAACCGGCGACGGATTTCTCGACATAGGAGTTCCAGCGCGCGGTCGGCGATTCAAGGCCGGAAACGAGGCTGGTCATGTCCTGGTAGGCGGCGACGGTCGGAAAGCCGATCCAGATACCGAGACCGATGATGAACGGAGACACAAGGCTGCGTTTCTCACCGGCGGCGGCCATCAGCCGCTTCAACACACGTCGATGCACGGAACTCTCTCCAGGAACGCAACTGACCCCACTGGAGAGCAAAATGATGCATTAACCTTGATGGGACGTTAACGGGATCGGTCGGGTTTTCCCGGTCGGCTCAAGGTCGTGGCTTCGAAGTCGGGCGGTTTTGCGGCGGGAACTCAGGCCCGCGGCAGGAAGATCGGCCAGGCGATCAGCGCGCAAACCGCGGCCGACAGCCAGACGCCGGGCCAGGACCAGAGGTGCAGCAGCCCCGGAATGGCTACCGGCACCAGGAAGAAGCCGACGAAGACAAAGCTGTTGGCGAGGCTGAGCGCGGTTCCGACATGGCCGGGACCGGCCAGCGTGGCAAGCTCGGTATAGGCAACGCCGTGCCAGGCGGAGACCGAGATGCCGACGACGACAAGCACCAAGGGCAGGACGGCGATCAGGACGGATTGGCTGCCAGGCATTGCGGGTACGGCCAGAACCAGCACCCAGAGCATCACGAAGGCCAGGGCGCTCAGCGCACTGCACAAGCGAAGAAACTGACGGCGGTTGCCGTGGCGGTCGGTGAAGCGGCCGCTCCAGACGCGCATGACCATGGCACCGACCTGTACCGCGGCGAGGCTGGTGCTGATCGCCGTCGTGCCAAGTCCGGCAAAGTCGTGCAGGAACACCGATGCGAAAGTGAGGACCGCCACTTGCGGAAAACAGAGCAGGCCGATGGCGGTCGAGATGCGCCAGACCTCTGTGTTGCGCAACGGTGCCGGACCGGCCACGCCAGACGGAACGGCGTGGCCGCCACCCGCCGCCGGCGGTTCGTGCAGCCAACGCCAGGCGAACAGGGCGGAGAGAGCGGATGCCGCCGCCAGGAGCCCGAACACCGCGGCAAAACCGAGAGCCAGGGCAAGCGAAGGCAGGACGAGCGCGCCGAGGCCGCCGCCAAGCGGCACCGCCGTCTGCCTGATGCTCATGGCAAAACCGCGCTCATTCTCGCTGAACCAGGCCATGATGGCGCGACCGCTCGAACCGTTGACACTGCCGCCGAGCAGTCCCGTGACGAGCAGGCTTGCCGCCAGCAGCGTGACATCGGGAATGCCCGCCCTTGTCGGCACCACGAGCATCGCCATCGCAAGCAGCCACGCCGCCGTCGCGCCAAGCCCGATCAGAAGCACGCGGCGATCCCCCCAGCGGTCGGTGAGCAGACCCCATGGCAGTTCGCTGAGCGCAACCCCCAGCCCGAGAAGGCCGAGCGCCAGGCCGAGTTCGGCATTGTTCAAGTGATAACCTTGGCGAAGCACGACCGCCGTGGCCGGTATGCCCGAGAAAGTGGCCGAGAAACCGGCGTTCGCGGCAACCCCGATACCCAGGACCTTCCAGCGATGATTAGGCCCGAAGGTCCGGCCGGCCGGGGTGGTGGCGGCGCCTCGCCCGGATGGCTGGCAATCGTTGCGAATGATGGTGGCAGACATGATTCCATTCCCGTGACGCCGGTCGAGCGGCCTTGACGGGAGGGATGTAGCGCCATAGCTTCATCCATAAAATCAGGAAGTTTTTGATTAATAATCCTGAAAACAAGGACGATCCAATGCGACGTGTCACATTCGATCTTGACGTGCTGAGAACTTTCATCACCGGGATGGAACTGGGAAGTTTCGCCAGGGCAGCCGAGCGGCTTGGCCGCTCGACCTCCGCCGTCAGCGCACAGTTGAAGAAACTGGAGGAGCAGGCCGATACGCCGATCTTCCGCAAGGCGGGGCGCGGCCTGTCACTGACCGAAGCCGGCGAGACGATGCTCGGCTATGCGCGGCGCCTGATCGAGCTCAATGACGAGGCAGCATTGGCCATCCGTGACGTCGAATTGGAGGGCTGGGTGCGGCTCGGCCTGCAGGAGGATTTCGGCGAGGCCGTGTTGCCGGAAGTGCTCGGGCGCTTCGCCCGTGCCCATCCCAAAGTTCGGATCGAAGCACGGATCGGGCGCAGCCACGAATTGGCCGAGCGTGTCCTCTCCGGCAATCTCGACATCGCGCTCGCCTGGCATGACGGCACGACGCTGCCATACAGCCGGCATGTCGCCGACGTGCAGGCGCGCTGGATCGGCCCGGCAAAACCGATGGAGGCAGGCCCCCGCACTGACGAGACGCTGCAACTGGTTGTGTTCGAGGCGCCTTGCCTGCTGCGCACCGTGGCGACCGAGACGCTGGATCGTGCCGGGCGGCCCTGGCGCATGGCGTTCTCCAGCCCTAGCCTGGGCGGTATATGGGCGGCGGTGGCGGCAGGCCTCGGGCTGACGATCC
>NZ_JAPYKP010000089.1:0-23424 GCF_037179725.1 Mesorhizobium sp. Cs1321R2N1
TCTCGACGCAGCGGCGTCAGACGGGCATTCTTGTGGATGTTCATTCGGACCCTCCGATGTGTACTGAAGCCTGGTAACTCCAGTCTCCTCGGTCCGGTCCGAATGGACAACCTCCCGAAAGCTCACACCTAGCGCTCTACCGGCTCTTGCGCGGCGGGGGAGCGGGCGACGGAGAGGCGCGCCTTGCCGCCGGGGATATTCCTTGGCTGGCGCTGGCAATCGGTATGGGCGGCATCGTTGGACCGGTGCTCTTGATGTTTGGCCTCACTCTCAACACTGCGTCCAGTTCCGCCCTGTTGCTCAATCTGGAAGGCCTGGCGACAATGGCGATCGCGTGGCTCGTTTATCGCGAAAAGTCGACCGGCGTCTGCTTTTCGGTGCTTTCGCCATTCTGGCGGGCGCGGTGCTGCTGTCATGGGCGGGGCAAGGCATTGCCTTCAATCTAGGCGCGCTGCTTGTCGCGGGGGCCTGCCTGGCATGGGGCCTGGACAATAATTTCACCCGCAAGATATCGGCGGCCGATCCGGTGGCCATCGCAATGCTGAAGGGGTTGGTGGCGGGCGCAGCTAATGTCGGGCTGGCGCTCGCCTCCGGCGCGGCATTTCCCGCCGCGATCACGGTGATGGCCACGGCCGCCGTCGGTTTCTTCGGCATCGGCGTCAGCCTCGTCATGTTCATCCTAGCGCTGCGTCACCTCGGTTCGGCACGCACGGGAGCCTACTATTCGCTTGCTCCCTTCATCGGCGCGTTGCTGGCGATCCTGATGCTGGGCGATGCCGTCACGCTCAAGCTCGGGATAGCCGGTCTGCTGATGGGGGTTGGCCTGTGGCTGCATCTGTCCGAGCGCCATGAGCATGAGCACGACCATGAGGCGCTGGAGCACGAGCACAGCCATGTTCATGACGAGCATCACCAGCACCATCATGACGGACCGGTCCGCGAGCCGCATTCGCACTGGCACCGGCATGCGCCGCTACGTCACAAGCATCCGCACTATCCCGACCTGCATCATCGGCACGATCACGGCTGACCGATGCCCGGCCCCGCGCTGACCGTCTGGTACAACACGCGCTGTCCGGTCTGCGATGCCGGCATCAGTAGGCAAAAGGGGCGGCTGATCGCGGCGGTCAAGGCCGGTCGGGTCGAGTTCCGCGATATCAACCTGGAGCCGGATGCGCTGTCGTCGCACGGCGTCTCGCTGGAGGACATCCGCCGCCGGCTGCACGCCACCGATGCGGATGGCAATTTGCTGATCGGCGCCGATGTGGCGATCGCGGTCTGGCTGTTGACGCCGGGCGAGGGCTGGCTGGCAAGCCTGTTCGGCAATCGGCTCATGCTGCCGCTGACCCGCCTTGCCTATAATCGCTTCGCCGACCTGCTCTACATCTGGAATCGGCGCAAAGGCCGCTGGTAGTCCATTCGCACTCCATCCATTCCTGCCGAGCCTGACGCTTCGAAGCCACGATGTCGCTTGGCTCGTGGCCAGATACATCGTAAGATATATCTTGACTCGGCGGCACTGCGCGCCTAACTAAGATATATCGTAAGATAGAACTCAAGGAGCAATCAATGCACAGACACAATCATTCCGATCATCATCATTTTGGCGAGCGCATGTTCATGCACATGGCCGGCAAGTTTGGCGGCAAATTTGGTGGCAGAGGGGGCGGCGGCTTCGGTCCGTTCGGCGGCAGGGGCGGTGGCCGCGGCCCGGGCGACATGTTCCGCGCCGGACGGATGCTCGCCGACGGTGACCTCAAGCTGATCACGCTGTCGCTGCTGGCCGAGGCGCCGCGCCACGGCTACGACATCATCAAGGCGCTGGAAGAGCGCACCAGCGGCATCTACAGCCCGAGCCCGGGCGTGGTCTACCCGACGCTGACCTTCCTGGAAGAGGCCGGTTATGCCGTGTCGACGAGCGAAGGCAACAAGAAGGTGTTCTCGATCACCGAGGCCGGGCAGGCGCATCTGGCCGACAACCGCGAAATGATCGACGGCGTGCTCGATCATCTCGAGCGCTTCGGCCGCAAGATGGCCAAGGCGCGCGACTGGTTCGGCTGGAACGATGACGGCGAGGACCGCCGCGGCGGCCGGAGCGGTCGTGGCGAGCGCTCGGAAACGCGTGACGAATTCCGTGCCATCCGCCACCGGCTGCGCGCGGCACTCGGTGACATCGTCGATGCGCCAGCTGAAAAGCAGGCCGAGGCGATCGCCATTCTAGAAGCCGCCGCCGAAGCGCTGGAAGCGCTGTCGCACCGCTGATCTCACGATGTCCGCGCGTCTCTTGAAGCGCGAAAGCCCAACAGAAAAGCCCGGGGAGACCCGGGCTTTCTCGTCAGACCGTGCCGGCATCATTCCTTGCCGACATATTCGCTGATCAGCTTTTCGTTGCGCGCCTTCTCGATCTTGGCGGTGGTTTCGGCGGAGATGCGCTCGTCGGTGCGGTACTTGACCAGGTTCACCAGGCTGCCGGTGAGCAGCAGGATGCCCATGGCCCAGTAGCCCTTGGTCGACAGGTCGACCGGCGCCAGCCACAGGGACAGGCCAAGCATGAAGTAGGCGGCGCCGACCGAGACGGTGTTGAACATGATGTAGGTCTGATTGCTGTTCATTGTCGTGTTCCTTTGACTGGATCGAAGTTGGGTTTGATGTGGTCGTCGTGAGGTCCAAAAATCTTCAGTTGATGGTCTTCAGGCGCTCGAGCACGTCCCTGGCGCGCACCTTCACCGCCGGGCCGTGCCCGGCGTCGGCAAGGCGGTCGCGGATCGCGTCATGACGAAGCTCGCCGTCGATTTCGTCGAGAATGCCGGCTTCCTCGAACGGATCGCTGGCTCCCTTGATGCGGGCCAAAAGCTCCTCGGCGTCGCTGAGGCTCGCCGAATGACCGATCGACCTGACGAGGCGTGACTGCGCCTTGCGCTCGGCATCGATGGCCCGGGCCGAGATCATGCCCTGGTTGAGATCGATGATGCGGCGGTGCGCCCGCTCCACCGAAACGCGCATCCGCAAGGTCTTTTCGCCAAGGCTTTGCACTGTGGCGCGGCGGACCTCGCGTTCATTCTCCAGTTCGGCTATGGCCGCGGCACCGCTTTCGGCCAGCCCGCTGTTGCCGGCGGCCAGCGCGCTGATGGTGCGTGTCTCCAGGTCGGCGTGGCGGCGATCGAGATGCTCGAGGCCAGCTTGCTCGGCACGCTGGCGCACGATCAGTGAGGCAAGCGTCTGCTTGGCGGCGGCAAGTCCCGCCTCGGCATCGCGGATGCGCTGCGCCAGAAGGTCGATGGCGAAGCGATCCTTCAGGCCGTCCTCGGCCCGTGCGCTGGCGCCGTCGAGCAATGTTCTGATCAGGCTAAGCATGGTTCTTCTCCCTTCGAAGTTTCGGTGAACAATGTTCACGAACTCAACTTAGCAGGAAATGAACGTTGTTCAAGAATATTTTGAACGCTGTTCATAATGTCCGAAATAAGGTAAACGAAGGGAAATCGGGGGTTCGAAGCGTGCCGTCGAAGGCACGCGCATCCAAAAAGGACTGCTATGGCGCTGGACAAGGAAGAGACCGGCGAGCGGGTGCTGGCTATTGCCGAGACGCTGCTCAACGAAGGCGGCATGGACAATCTGAAGGCCAGGACCATCGCCGAACAGGCGGGCATCTCGGTCGGCTCGGTCTATAATCTGTTTTCCGATCTCGACGGTGTGCACCGCGCCGTCAACATGCGGCTGCTCGACCGGCTGGGGGTCGCGGGCGCTGCGGCGATGGCCGATCTTGGCAGGCGCGGCATCACCGACGTGCGCCAACGGCTGATGGCATTGGCCGGCGCCTATGTTCGCTTCGTCGAGGCGCATCCCGGCAGCTGGCCTGCGCTGCTGGCCTTCAACAGGCGGCGTCCGGTGCTGACCGAGCCCGACGTCTACGAGGCACGGCTCGATCAGTTGTTCGAGATCATCGCCAGCGTCCTTGCCGATGGCGGCTTCGATCTCGACGAGGACACGCGCCGGATCGCCGCGCGAACCCTCTGGTCAAGCGTGCATGGCATCGTCACCAGCGGGTATGCGGGCAGGTCCGTTAGCCGGCAGGCCGACGAGATCGACCGGCAGATCGAGCTCCTGGTCGCCGTCTTCATCAGGGGGCTGGAACGCGGCGCCACATTCGCGCATGCTGGGCCGACAGCGTCGTGAATCGCATACCGACGGCGATCGCAGGCGGCAAGGAGATTTGAGCGATGTCTTTTCTGAAACGTCTTTTCGGCGGCGGTGGCGGCGAAGCGGCCGAGCCCGCAAGTGCCGCGCCCGCCAAGCAGGTCGAGCACAAGGGTTTTACGATCAGCGCCACGCCCTACAAGACCGAAGGCCAGTACCAGACCTGCGGCGTCGTCTCCAAGGAGGTCGATGGCGTGGTGAAGGAGCACAAATTCATCCGTGCCGACCGTTTCGCCGGACTGGACGACGCCGTCGACATCTCGATCAAGAAAGGCATCCAGCTCGTCGACGAGCAGGGTGATCGGATTTTCGGGTAGGGTCCAGCCGTCTCCGAAAGAGCGTGGATCGCGCGTGAGGGGGGCTTACACCCTCGAGCACTCCGTGAAGCGCTCGAGGTTCTTGGCCGGCGTGCCATCCAGGTGGGTATTAGCCGCGCTTTTGGATGACGCCGTAGAGCACGTTGCGATTCTCGCCGAAGTACACTTGCGCCTCCACGGTGTTGCGGTCGACGCTGGCATTGATGATGTTCCACATGTCGACTTCCGACCGCAGCAGCAGCACCCAGTCCATGAACGTTTCCCGGTAGCCGGCGTCAGGAGTGCCCTCGGCGTAGTTCGCAAACAGGAATGTCCCGTTCGGCTTCAGCATCTGCAGACAGGTCTTGGCGAGCTTCACGGCGACGTTGTGCTGAAGGTAGTCGTAAAGCCCGGAGGCATAGATGAGATCGAACTTGCCAAGCTTGTGGCCCCTGGTGAGCACGGTCCGTACCGAGCCGTCGATGGCCTCGACCGCGGTGCCTTGGAAATCGCGCGCGATCAGTCCGACGCTCTGGGGATCCTGGTCGAGCGCGACCCAGCGCTTGAGGCCGCGCTCGGCCAATGCGGCCGAACGGTTCGCTTCGCGCAGATGGCCGGCCGCGATAGCCAGGACTTCGGTTCCCGGTCCATTCTTGGCCGCGGTCTCATCGACATAGCGGGTCAGCAGATCGCGGCGCTCCCGTGCCGCGACGCATGACGGGACGTTCTGGGTATGGCTGTAAAGCGCCTTGCCGATCTCCGAGGCGTTCGCCACGCTCTCGGCCACGTGCGGGTCACAATAGATGTAGTCGAGCAACTGCGCGTCGCCGGAATAACCCCTAGGCTTGGTGAAGGACCAATGCGTCAGCGGATCCTCGAGAAAGTACTTCTGGATCGGGTGGTTCTGAGCCACCGGTATCAAGGCTTGCCACACGTCGGGATGAACCTTGGCACGCAACGCGTTGAGAAGCGACAGCAGCCGGCGAACGATCTCGGCGGGAAATTTTTGCTGCTCGACCTGTTGCTGTGTCGCGTGGAGGATGAGCGCCAGCTCCGCGCGAGCGGTTTCGAACGCTTCGCCATGATGCTCGGGCTTTCCTCGACGGAGACCACTGGCAATTGCCTCCGCAGTAATCAGACTCTGGCCATCAAAGACAGTTTGCACACCAAGACTCCATAGTTAACAGTCAGTTAACTTATTGCTTAGAATATTCGAATTGCCAATGTCGGGTCGCGGGCATTTTATCGGTATGATTAATTTCCTGCTAACCATGTCAATTCTTTGGGGTTTTTAAGGAGGGGATTCCGGGTTCGAGTTAACGGAAACTTGTCCTGCGTCATTGCATTTGATCGCGCGGCAAGAGATGTCGCGCCCAAGGAGTCGGTCTGCGTTGGGGGCAGAAGCTGCAAAAGAATTCGGAACGCGAGATGCCCTTCAGCCGGGATTCGTCGTGAACGAACGCGCGTCATCCAGAGTGGCCGATGCGGTCGATTCGGAACCGCACGATCCCCGCCAGGAGCTGGGGGCGGCTGAACTTCGCATCCTTTACCGCACGGAAGCCCAGGCGAAACGAAGGAAGGAAGCCAGGCCAGGCCTTTGGATCGCCGTCGTCATCTATGTCTTGTTTTCGGTATCGGATCTGCTGCTGATACCGGATGTGGCCGCCCTTACGATCACGGCCCGCTTCGCTGTCGGACTGACCGCACTGTTGGTCCTGGAAGCACAGCTTCGCCGGGGAGCCGCCACGGACTGGCTTGACGTAACCTGCGCCGCGGCCATCATCTTCGGCTATATCGGCTGGCTTTACCCCGCCTCCATGGGGGCGAACAAGGAAACCGTCGCTTATTATATGGTCTTCGGCACCATTTTCATGATGAGTGCCAATCTCTTCTTCACGTTCCGGTTCAAAGTGTCGATCATAACGTCGACTATAATTTTGTGCATCTTGTATGTGGTGAACTACTTTCTACCCGCGTCGCTGGCATACAAGATGGTATTTGGCACTTTCTACGTTTCGTGCTTCACGTTCACATCCTATGTGAACTGGAAGTTGAACGAAGAGCGCTACAACGTCTTCCTCAACGCGCTGGAAGCCAAGATCCAGCACAATGAGGCCACCGAGCGCGGCAAGGCCCTGCTCAGGCTGTCGCGGACGGATCCGCTTACAGGCCTGGAGAACCGGCGCGCCATCGACGAGAAACTGCGCGACTACTGGAATGACTGGCAAAAGCTTGGCCATGGTTTTGCGGCGATCCTCATCGACGTCGACTTCTTCAAGAAGTTCAACGATTGCTATGGCCATCAGGAGGGTGACCGTTGCCTGATCCAGGTCGCCGAGGCGCTCAGCGACCTGATCAAGCAATATGACGGCTCCATCGGCCGCTATGGCGGGGAGGAATTCATCGTCCTGGCTCGCATGGGCAGAAAAGACCAGGTCGCGGATCTCGCCGAAGCCATTTGCCGTACGGTCGAGAACCTGGCGATCGCGCACGAGTTGCGGCGGGATGGCATCGCGATCGTGACGGCGAGCGTCGGCGCGGCATTCACCAGGAAGCAGACCGCCGCCAAGCTGGAGAAGATCATCCACGAGGCCGATCGGGCGCTCTATCTGGCAAAAGCCGGCGGCCGAAACTGTGTCCGGCTGTTCGATCCGACCGATCCCCAGAGCAGCGACGAGAGCGAGAACCTCGCGGCTTTGCTGAAGATCGCGATCGGCCAGGATCTCGTTTCGCTTGTCTATCAGCCCATCCAGGACGTCGCGTCGGGCCGGGTCGAGGCTGTGGAGGCGCTGATGCGTCTCAAGATGCTCGACGGGACCCTGGTTCCGCCGAGCCTGTTCATTCCCGTCGCGGAGCGAACCGGCGCCATCCTCGAGCTCGGGCGTTGGGCAATAAGGACCGTGTGCGCCGAACTCCTGGCGCAGGATCACGTGCGCGTCGTCAGCGTCAACGTCTCGCCGATCCAGCTCAAGACGCCCGGCTTCGCGACATCGGTCGCGACCATTCTGGGCGAGACCGGCGTGACCGGCAACCGGCTGGCCTTCGAGATCACCGAGGGACTGGAGATGGAGATGCACTCCGACATCCTGCGCTGCATAAGCGATCTGAAGCTGCTCGGAATCAGAATATGGCTCGATGATTTCGGGACGGGCTTCGCCGGCCTTTCATGGCTTCGTCTCATCGATTTCGATACGGTCAAGATCGACCGTTCGTTTCTCCACGACTGCGGCACCCCCAAGGGCATGGCGATGCTGCAGGATATCATCGCGCTGGTCAGAAATCGCGGCCACAAAATCCTGGTCGAAGGGGTGGAGACCGAAGAGCAGATGCTCCTCATGCGCCAGTTTGGCATCGACAAAGTCCAGGGCTTTCATGTCGGCCGCCCGGCTCCAGCCGCGAATTTCCAGACCAAACGGGCCATTCAGAAGCGGCCGTTCACGGTTCTCAAGTCGGCGTGACGCCGAAGCAGGCGGTGGCTTGACCGGCCATGGCCCGTCAAGCCCATTTGTTATCTGGCCACGATTGCCGTCCGGCCGTGTCTCCTGATTTTATGCAGGTCGTTATCCCGGAACCGAGGACACTTCCGGGCGACATGCATTATGCCGTCTGCAACACCGTGCGTGGCAGCGGCGGGAAGGCGATGGCTATGCCCGCGGCACCCAAGCCGATAAGAGCCGAGCCGATGAACAGCCAATGGTAGCTGGCATAGGCGTCGAAGATCATGCCGCCGGCAAGCGGCCCCAGCGCCATGCCGAGGCTGGAGAGCATGGTGGCGGCGCCGAACACGGTGCCGAGAATGCGCTGGCCGAAATATTCGCGCGCCAGCACGGCGTAGAGCGGCATGACGCCGCCATAGGTGGCGCCGAAGATGACGGCCAGCATATAGAACTGGTCGAGCTGGCTGATCGAGAGATAGGCGGCAATGACGATCGCCTGGATCGCCAGCCCCGCGATCAGCACCGGCTTGACGCCCAGCCTGTCGGCCAGCACGCCGTAGAGCAGCCGGCCGCCGAGGCCAGCCAGACCCTCGACACTGTAGATCGAGACCGCGGCCATCGGGGCGACGCCGCACAGCATGGCGTAGCTGACCATGTGGAAGATCGGGCCGGAATGGGCTGCGCAACAGGCGAAGAAGGTTAGCCCCAGCACGATGAATTGCGGCGAGCGCAGCGCCTGCCCGACCGTCAGGCCGGCGCCTTCGGCGACTGGTGCCGCAGCCGCACCGGAGGCGGCGGGTTTCGGCGGCTGGCGCACCAGAAGGACGGCGGGCAACAGGAGCACCCAGGCCAGGAGGCCGATGTCGAACATGGCGGCGCGCCATTCATAGGCCGAGATCAGCCAGCGCGCGAAAGGCGAGATCGTCATCGGCGCCACGCCCATGCCGGCCGAGACCAGCGATACCGCCAGCCCGCGATTGGTGTCGAACCAGCCTGATGTCAGCGCGATCATCGGCGCGAAGAAGGCGCTGGCCGCGAGCCCGACGAGCACGCCATAAGTGATCTGGAAGTTGAGAAGCGAACCGGCGCGGCTTGCCAGCACCAGCGCCAGCCCGAGCAGCACGGCGCCGATCGTGACGACGATGCGGGCGCCGAACCGGTCGGACAGGGCGCCCCAGGCGAAGCCGCCGAGGCCCATCACCAGGAAGTTGAGCGTCATGGCGCTCGAAATGCCCGCGCGCGACCAGTGGGTGTCGATCGCCATGGGTTCAAGGAAAATCGCCAGCGAAAACATCGTGCCGATGGCGACACAGGACATCAGCGCGCCAGCCGCGACGATGACCCAACGGTAGGAATGGTTCATGTTTCTTCTCCCAGCCGGGAACAGGATCGATCTTTCGACGCCGCCCGGCAATTCCGGTTGCGTCCCAAGGACGTTCAAGGCGTGCTCGGATCGACATTCCAGATGGAAATTTTCATAGGTCCAGGGGATGGCCTGCGCCTCGTCAAATGCGCTGGGAGATATTTCAAAGGCTCAGATCGGCAGTTCCGATGTGTACTTGATCGTCCAGCTGGGAACGTCGGTCTTGACGTTCTGCACGCCTTTGATGCGGCTCAGATGCTCCGACTGGAAACGGCGATAGTCGTTGACATCAGCCGCCACCACGCGCACCAGGGCGTCGCAGTCGCCCAGCATGAGATAGCATTCCATCACTTGCGGCAGCTTGGCCACCTCGGTGGCGAAGTGCTCGATCGTGTCCTCGTCCTGCGTCTTCAGCCAGATCCGGGTGAAGAAGGTGAGGCCCTTGTCGATGCTGGCCGGATTGAGCACGGCGACATAGCGGTCGATGACGCCGGCTTCCTCCAGGAGCTTGACGCGCCGCAGGCAAGGCGAGGGCGACAGGCCGACCTCATTGGCCAGATCATTGTTGGCCATGCGGCCGTCGCGCTGCAGTGCCCGCAGGATGCGCTTGTCGATGTCGTCGAGCTTCACGGCGTTGAATTCCATTTTCCTGCGCATATGTGACATTCAATGCCAAAATTTGGCGAAAGACAACAATCTTCGCAACCAAATTGCGGGGAGGTGTAGGTATGTTTCGCCCCTGACATCACGAAATTTCCAAACGCAGGGCAGGGCGGCTGCGAGGCCGGCCTATGGCAGACCATGAGCATTTCACAGGCAGTCGAAGCAGCCGGCAATGGTTCGGAATCCGAGTTCCGCCGTGGTGTGATGTCCTGCGCGCCGGTGCTGCTCGGCACCATTCCCTACGCGCTGGTGCTTGGCGCCCAGGCCACGCAGAAGGGGCTGAGCACGGTCGAGTTGTCCATGATGACCGGCCTGAATTTCGCCGGCGGTTCGGAATTCGCGGCGATCCAGTTGTGGACGTCGCCGCCGCACATCCTGCTCATTGTCGCCATCACCTTCCTGGTCAACAGCCGTCATCTGCTGATGGGGGCGGCGCTCGCGCCGTTCCTGCGCGAGCTACCGCGGCGCAAGGTTTTCCCGGCACTGTTCTTCATGTGCGACGAAAGCTGGGCACTTGGCCTGGCCGATGCCAAACAGCGTGCCGCCGCAGGCATCGGCCCGGCCTTCAGCCCGCGTTATTATATGGGCGCGGCGCTGGCGATGTATCTCACCTGGGTAGCCTTCACGACGCTCGGCGCCTTGCTCGGCCCGATGCTGGGCGATGTCGAGACCTATGGTTTCGACCTGGCGTTTCCGGCCGTCTTCCTGGTGCTGATGCGCGGCATGTGGAAAGGCTTTGCCGCCGCGCGACCGTGGCTCGTCAGCCTGGCAGTCGCCGCGCTTGTCTATCTCTTCGTTCCCGGCGCCTGGTATGTCGCGGCGGGTGCTGTGTCGGGGCTGGTCGCGGCCTGGTTGCTGGCAGGTGATGCATGATCGACATGACAACCCTTCTCACCATCGTGCTGATGGCCGGCGTCACCTATCTGACGCGGATCGGCGGCTATGTCGTGCTGCGCAACCGCGTGCTCAGCACCCGCGCCACGGCGGTGATGGAAGCAGCGCCCGGCTGCGTGCTGATCTCTGTCATCGCGCCGGCCTTCGTGTCGCGGAATCCGGCTGATCTTGCGGCATTGGCCATCACGCTGGCGGCGGCAACGCGGCTTTCCATGCTGCCGACCGTGCTGATCGGGGTCGCTTCGGCCGGCCTCTTGCGGCATCTGATCGGCTGAAGCGAAAAGGCGAGGCGCGAACGCCTGCCTTTCGAGTTCAGATGATCGAGAGCCTTACGCGGCAGCAGCAGCCTGCTGGCTGGCCACCACGGCGTCGACCTTGGCGGTCGCCTTGGCGAGCGCGGCAGTGACCGCGTCCGGGCCCATGCCAACGCCTTCGATGCGGATGACATCGACATCGGTCATGCCGAGGAAGCCGAGCACGCCGCGCAGATACGGAATGGCGTGATCGAACTGCACGGCCGCGCCCTCGGAATAGATGCCGCCCGAAGCCAGCACGATATAGACCTTCTTGCCGGTGACGAGGCCCTTGGGGCCATTCTCGCCATAGGCAAAGCTCCGGCCGGAGCGGGCGATGTGGTCGACCCAGGACTTCAGTGTCGAGGAGATGTTGAAGTTGATGAAGCCGGTGGCGAGGATCACCGTGTCGGCAGCAAACAGTTCGTCCAGCACCGCGTCCGAAACGCCCACCACTTCGGCCTGGCGCGGGGTACGGGCATCGGCCGGCGTGTAGATGCCGGTCGCATAGTCGGCATCGATGTGCGGCAGCGGGTTGGCGACGAGATCGCGCACGACCAGGGTGTTCGATGGGTCGGCGGCGAGAAGCTTCTGAGCGAATTCAGTTGCAATGCGGGTCGAGTGCGAGGCAGCGCCGCGGGGGCTCGAGGTAACAAGAAGAATGGACATGGCGGGTCTCTCCAGTTGAATGAATTGTCCCGACATATATGGGCTATCGATCCATCCGATAAACTGGCATATTTTCTATACGATCCATCTATAAAGTAGATACACAACGATGCAGCCGAACCCGACCCTCGACCAGCTCCAGATCCTTGTCGCCGTTGCCGACACCGGCAGTTTCTCGGCCGCCGGCCGCAAGCTCAACCGGGCACAATCCGTCATCAGTTATGGCATCGCCAATCTCGAGGCGCAGCTCGGGCTGAAGCTGTTCGAGCGCGAGGGCACGCGCGAGCCGCAACTGACCGAGATCGGCCGGGCAATGCTGGAGGATGCGCGGCGCATGGTGGGCGTGCTGCAGCGCATCCGCTCGCGCGCCGACGGCCACCATCACGGGCTGGAGGCCGAGGTGGCGCTGTCGGTCGATTCGACGTTGCCGTCTCCGGTGCTGGTGCGGGTGCTCAAGGCGTTCGAGGCGCGGTTTCCGACCGTGATGCTGCGCCTGCATATCGGCACGCTCGGCCTCATTCCCGATCTCGTCGTCAACGGACAGGCCGATCTGGGCATTGGCGGCTTGCTGGGCGATGTCGACGTGCACCTCGTGCGCATCGGCTTCATGTCGCTGGTGCCGGCGGCCGCACCCAGCCATCCGCTGGCACAGCTGCCGAAGCCGGTGGCGCTCGAGGATGTGCGCGAGCACACCCAACTTGTCGTCACCGACCAGTCGGAGCGCACCAAGGGACGTGATTACGGCGTCTTCGCCTACCGCACCTGGCGGCTGACCGACGTGCGCACCAAGCACATACTGATGCGCGAGGGGCTGGGCTGGGGTGGCCTGCCGCGCTGGTTGATCGCCGACGATCTGGCCAGCGGCCGCCTGGTGGAGCTTGATCTCGAACCCTACAAGGAGGTGAGTTCGCCATTGTTCGCCATGCACCGCAACGATCGCAGCCCGAAGCCGGCAGCCGCCTGGTTGATCGACCGGTTCAAGCGCGGGCTCGGCTGCTTCAACGAGTTCGAGCCGGGCGAGGTGCCCGAAGAGGAGCCGGAGACCCATGGCGTGTCCGGCTCCGGCATCTGACCCGGGCATCCGAGAAATCACTGGATTATCGTCACCCCGGAAACCACGATCTGCGCGGTGCGGGCGGTCAATTTCCCGTGCTTGCGTAGCGTCGGTTTTTCATAGGTCTTTTTCATGTGTTGGTCCCGAATGTGAGCCTCGAGGCGGGAGTGAGCCCTGACATAACGAGATTGGAGAGTTCCGGTTGCGTCGCCGTGCCATTCCGTGCCGCGGACTGTGACACGATCACCAGCCAGCGGCCTCAGTCAGACTTTCCCAGAGCTTTCAGGATAAAGCGAATCTGCTCGCGCAGGCTCGTTTCGGTGTCTTCGCTGTTTCGAACGCAGTGCTCGATTAGAATCGGGTGGAAGAACGGCATGAATGCGGCCTTAACCGCACGCGCCGCTTCCGCCGGGTCCTCGACCTTGAATTCGCCCGCCTCGACGCCCTCGCGAATGATCGCTTTGAAGATCGTCACCATCCGCTCGAGATGCGACTTGATGACCGCCCAGTTCTCCTGCATGGCGGCGATAATCATGTCGTGCATGCACCGTTCCTTGATCAGCTTCTTCTTGTTGTGATGGTGAAGTGCGTTCAAGAGTCGGTCGAGTTTCACCGAGGCCGGTAGGTTCGTGCGTGCGATCGCAACGGCAATGTCAGCAAACTCATTCAAGACCCTTCTGCAGATGGATTCGTTGATTGCATCCCTGGAGGGGAAGAAGCGGTAGACGTTCGCCGGGCTCATGCCAAGCCCGGAGGCGATGTCGGCCACCGACGTCTTGTGGCAGCCGATGCGGCGAAAGTGCTCCTCAGCAACCTCCAGGATGCGCGCGCGCATCTCGTCGGGATCAGGTGTTCGAACCGGACGATTCATGCATGTCTCCAGAATTGATGAGCGAACCTGCCGGACTCGCGGGGAAGATCATCTCCAGCCGGCCAGTTCGTGCCGTTGGCCCTGCATGTGTCCAGGCAGAGCCAACGGGGAAGAACTTGAACCGTCTCCCGCGACAACAGAGCCCTACTCGGCCGCCATAGCTGTCGGCACTTCCGGTTCCTCCGTCGAACCCTCATGGAGTTCATCCGTGGTCGGTTTGATCCGGAACCACGCGACATAGAGCGCAGGGAGGAACAGCAGGATCAGCACCGTGCCGGCCGCCGTGCCGCCGATCAGCGTGAAGGCCATCGATCCCCAGAAGACGGAGTGCGTGAGGGGGATGAAAGCCAGCACGGCGGCAAGTGCGGTCAGGATCACCGGCCTCGTGCGTTGCACCGTGGCCTCGATGACGGCGTGATAGTCGTCAAGGCCGGCGGCACGGTTCTCCTTGATCTGTTCGGTCAGGATCAGCGTGTTGCGCATCAGGATGCCCGCCAGTCCTATCAGGCCCAGAATGGCGTTGAATCCGAAGGGCTGGTTGAAGGCCAGCAACATCGGTACGACGCCAACGAGGCCGAGGGGTGCCGTCAGCATGACCATCGCCATCGTCGAGAACGATCGCACCTGCAGTATGATGACGATCAGCATGGCGGCGAGCATGGCCGGGAAGACCTTACCCAGCGCGGTGTTGGCCTTGGCCGCCTCTTCGATCGATCCACCCATTTCGATGCGATAGCCGGCAGGCAGGGATTTAATCAGCGGCTGAAGGGCCTCCATGATCTGCTTGGAAACCTCTGGAGGCTGGGTCGCCTCATTGATGTCCGAGCGAATCGTGATGACCGGGGTGCGATCACGCCGCTTCAGGATCGGCTCTTCCAGACGGATTTCCGAGTGGCCGATCTGGTCGAGCGGGATCTGGCGACCGTCCCGGCTCATCAGCGAGAAATCCGCCAGACGCGATGGATCCAGTCGCTCGCCGCCGGCGCTGCGTGCCACGATGGGGACATTGCGGATGTCTTCGCGGACCTGCGTGACCGGGATGCCGGTGAGGAGGAACTGGAGCTGCTGGGCCACCTCCGCCGGCGACAGGCCGATGAGGTTTAGTCGATCCTGATCCGGTATGAAGCGCAGTACCGGCGTGCGATTGCCCCAGTCGCGACTGGCCTGCCGCACGTCCGGCACGCCGCGCATGACGTCGAGGGCTTTCTCAGAGATGGCGTACAATTGCGCGGGATCAGGCCCCATGACCCGGAACTCGACCGGGAACGGCGTGTAGGGTCCAAACACGAGTTGCGTAATGCGGATGTTCGCTTCGGGGGCAAGCCCTGTCGCAACCGCTTCACGGAGCCGGTGCTTCAAGGCCTCGCGGGCTTCCGCGTCCGGTGTCAGCACGACGATCTTTGCGAAGGCGGGATCAGGCAGTTCCGGCGCCATGGCAAAGAAGAAGCGCGGGGCGCCCTGGCCGACATAGCTCGTCACGATCTTGGCCTCGGGTTGGCCGCCAAGCCAGTGTTCCAGCTTTTCGACCGTGGCGGTCGTCGTCTCGATGCTGGTGCCTTCCGGCAGGCGAACCTCGACCAGCACTTCGGGACGGTCGGACGTCGGGAAGAACTGCTGCTTGAGACCGCCCATGCCGACAACCGAAAGCGCGAAGACGATGCCGACGGCAGCGCAGGTCACGAACTTGTGGCGCACCGCGCCAGTGATGAGCCGACGAAGGCGCCGATAGTTCGGTGTGTCATATATGGCATGGACACCTCCTTCGACCGGTTTGATCGCGGGCAGCATCTTGACGCCCATATACGGGGTGAAGACCACAGCGACGACCCAGGAGACGATGAGGGCGAAGCCAACGACCCAGAAAATGTTTCCGGCATATTCGCCGGCCGTCGAGCGCGCGAAACCCACTGGTAGGAACCCGGCGATGGTCACGAGCGTGCCCGACAGCATCGGCGCCGCGGTATGGCTCCAGGCATAGGCCGCCGCCTTGATGCGGTCCATGCCCTCTTCCATTTTCACCACCATCACCTCAATGGCGATGATGGCGTCGTCCACGAGAAGGCCAAGCGCCAGGATAAGGGCGCCGAGCGTGATGCGGTCGAAGAACCGGCCGGTTTCCAGCATGATGAGGAAGACGACGGCAAGCGTCAGAGGAACGGCGGCCGCCACGACGATGCCGACGCGCCAACCCATGCTGATCAGGGCGATCAGCAGCACCACGCCGAGCGCCATCGCGAATTTGAGCATGAACTCGTTCACCGACGAGCCGATGTTCACGGCCTGGTCGCTGACCTTGGCCAGCGACATCCCGAGAGGCAGCGTTTGTGCGATCGCCGCCGATCTCTCCTCCAGTGCCTTGCCGAGTTCAAGACCATTCCAGCCCTCCTGCATCACCGCCGCGAGCATGATGGTCGGCTCGCCCTGGTGACGGATGACGTAAGTGGCAGGATCCTCGTAGCCGCGCCGGACCTCGGCGATGTCGGAGAGCTTCAACGTCCGTCCCGCGGCGACGATCGGCGTGTCGGCGATCGTCTGGACACTGTCATAAGCGCCGTTGACCCTGATGAAGACCTGCGGCCCCTTTGTGTCGATCGAGCCCGCCGGTGTGACGGTGTTCTGGCGCTGCAAGGCGGCGACGATATCCTGCGCCGACACGCCTAGGGTTGCGAGCTTAGCATAGGAAAACTCGACGAATATCTGTTCGGGACGCTCGCCGAGGATGTTGATCTTCTTGACGCCAGGCACATGCAGAAGGTCCTGGCGAATGGTCTCGGCTTGCCTGGCGAGCTCCCGCATGGGCAAGCCCTTCGCCTTGAGGGCGTAAAGAGCGAAACTCACATCGGAATATTCGTCGTTGACGAAGGGGCCGAGCACGCCGGGCGGCAGATTTCGGGCTTCATCCCCGAGTTTCTTACGGGCCTGATAGAACTCCTCCTGAACGCTGGATGGCGGTGTGCTGTCCTTCAGCGTGACCGTCAGATAGGCATAACCTGGCCGTGTTGTCGTCTCCACCCGGTCGTACCAGGTCAACTCCTGAAGTCGCTTCTCCAGCGGTTCGGCGACGAGGTCCTGCATCTCGCGCGCGGTCGCGCCCGGCCATACCGTCGTGACCGTCAGGGTCTTGATGGTGAAGTTGGGATCCTCCGCCCGTCCAAGCATGAGGAAAGCGTAGGCGCCGGCGGCGACCAGCAGAATAATGAAGAAAAGGGTGACGGCGCGCTCGCGAACGGCGATCGCGGAAAAATTGAGGCTCATCAATTGCTCCCGTTTTCAGAGGCAGTCCTGACGCGAGCGCCCTCCTGCAGGAGATGAGCGCCGAGCGAAACAATCTGATCGCTGGAACTCAGTCCGGAGATCACGGCGGTTTCGCTGGTCACACGAACAAGCTTGACGGGCCGAAAGTGTACGGTCGAGGTTGCGCCGTCCAAGCTCCAGACGCCGGTCTTCTGACCATCATCCAGCACGGCTCCGAGCGGCACCTGAACTTCCGTTTGACTTGCCTGGCTTGCAAGCCGGATCGTCACGGTCGCGCCAAGCGGTGCTGCCGCCGCCTCACCATCGAGTACATAACGCGCCTCATAGGTACGGGTCTGGGGATCGGCGGCGTCCGACAACTGCCGGAGATGCGCCCTAAAATGCCGCCCATCGGCCCCATACATGCCCGCCTCGGCTACCGATCCGATCGCCGGCCGGATCGTTTCGGGAAGCGCGACCACAGCCTCGCGGGGGCCGGCGTTCGCGATCCGAACCACGGTTTGTCCGGCGGTGACAACCTGTCCCGGCTCGCCAAGCGTTTCGACAACCGTTCCATCGGCGTTCGCGTCCAGGACGGAATAGGCCGCCTCGTTTTCCGCGACCTTCGCTTCCGCCTCCGCTGCGGCAAGCTGCGCCGTCGCGGTATCCAGTGCTGCCTTCGCCTGCTCGTAACGCTGCGGGGTTGCCGCCAATTCCTTCTTGACCAGAACGGCATAGCGCTTTTCGTCCGCACTGGTCTGAACCAGGACAGCGCGTGCCGCGGCGACAGCGTTGCGCTTGGCGGTGAGCGCAAGAGCCAGATCGGTATCATCGATCCGCAGCAGCGGTTGGCCCGCCTTGACCTGTTCACCGACATTTACCAGGCGTTCGATGATCTTGCCGGGAACGCGAAAGCCTAGATTGCTCTGCACCCGCGCGGCAATGGTGCCTGTAAAGCCGCGCTCGGATCCGGGCACCGGCACCGCCGTCACCAGTCTGACGATCGGTGGTTCCTGCCTCGGGTCGGCCGCTGCAGAAGCTGCCTGCGTGCGAATGGAAAGTGTGACGAAGGCCGCCACACCCAATCCCGCGACCAAAACGCTCCCCAGCCCAATAACGTGTTTCTTTTTCATGCCCGTCGCCTCCTGTAAAATAGATTGCATTCACACTCTATATCTGCTATTGATTACGAATGCAATCTAAAAAAGGAGATGACGATGCGCGTAAGTCGCAGTCAGGCTGAGCAGAACCGGCAAACCGTGATCGATGTGGCAAGCCGGCTATTTCGAGAGCACGGCTTTGACGGCATCGGGCTGAAGGATCTGATGAAAGGTGCCGGGCTGACCCAAGGCGCCTTCTACAAGCAGTTCGAATCCAAGGAGGACTTGGCGGCGCAGGCATCGCGGCGAGCGATGGAGCACGCAACCCGCAGATGGTCGGCTGTTGCTGCCGGGAGCCCTGATCCCCTTGAAGCCGTTATCGGGCTCTACCTTTCGCATGGACATCGCGAAGAGAAGAGCGACGGTTGTCCGATCGTGGCGCTTGGTTCGGACGCGGCGCGTCAAAGCGAGGAAGTGAGGGGCCCCTTCCAGGATGGGATCGCAGCTCACCTTGAGGTTCTCGACGAATTGATGCCGGCGGCAGAAGGTCCAAAGACCCAGCGCAAGGCGATGGCGATGCTGTCGCTCATGGTGGGTGCCGTGACGATCTCCCGTATCCTTAGAGATGAAGAGATGTCGCGGGACTTTCTCGATGCCGCCGCCGACGAAGCCAGGCGCATCGCGACCTCGTAGGGACCCGTGGTCGCGATCGAACGTCTCCACGGCACCATCACGCGAACGGATCGAACAGAAGCTGGAGTAGACATGCGTCGTATCGTCATTACAGGCATGGGAGCAGTTAGCCCCCTCGGAGCCAACGCGGCGACTTCCTGGTCGCGGCTCCTCGCCGGCCGCTCGGGCATTCGGAGCCTGCCGGATGAAATGGTGGGAGACCTGCCGGCGAAAGTCGGCGGAATTGTTCCCTCCTTGCAGGAGGACCCCGAGGCCGGCTTCGATCCAGACACCGTCCTGGTTCCGAAGGAACAGCGCAGGGCGGACCGCTTCATTCTCTTCGCATTGGCAGCGGCGGAAGAGGCGCTGGCCCAGGCGAGGTGGAAGCCGGTCTCGGACGACGACAGGGCCCGCACCGCGACGATCATCGCTTCGGGTGTCGGAGGATTTCCCGCGATAACCGAAGCCGTGCGAACCGTCGATCAGCGCGGTGTTCGGCGTCTCTCGCCGTTCACGGTGCCATCGTTCCTGGTGAACATGGCGGCGGGACAGATTTCGATCCGATATGGGTTCAAAGGCCCGCTCGGCGCTCCGGTGACGGCGTGCGCGGCCGGCATCCAGGCGATCGGCGATGCGGCGCGTCTCATCCGCGCCAATGAAGCCGACATCGCGGTGTGCGGTGGAACGGAAGCCTGCATGAATGCGGTCAGCCTCGGCGGTTTTGCCGCCGCACGCTCCCTTTCGACCTCCTTCAATCACCGTCCCGATCAGGCCTCCCGTCCCTTCGACATGCTGCGTGACGGCTTCGTCATGGGCGAAGGAGCCGGAATCCTGGTCATCGAGGCATTGAGCCACGCGCTTGCGCGCGGCGCCAAGCCGCTCGCCGAGCTCGTCGGCTACGGCACGACGGCGGACGCTTATCACATCACCTCCGGCCCCGAGGATGGCGACGGTGCGCGGCGGGCCATGGAGATCGCGATCACCCAAGCCGGTATATCGCCGCGTGAGGTCCGCCACCTCAATGCGCATGCGACCTCCACGCCGGTCGGCGATGCGGGGGAAATAGAGGCGATCAAAAGGGTCTTTGGCGCGGATTTCAGCATCGCCGTCAGCGGAACGAAGTCGGCGACCGGGCACCTGCTCGGAGCCGCCGGTGGGCTTGCAGCGATCTTCACGATCCTGGCGCTCAGGGACCAGGTCGCACCGCCGACCCTCAATTTGAGCGCCCCCGATCCGGCCGGCGACGGGATCGACTTCGTCGCAAACCACGCCCGGCCAAGGGAGATGGACTACGCGATCTCCAATGGCTTCGGCTTTGGAGGCGTAAACGCCAGTGCGTTGTTCCGGCGCTGGACGGACAGTTGAGTAGCGTGGGCCACCTTTGGGCGACCTGCATCAGGCGCGGGACAGTCCGTCTATCAGCGCCGTCAGGACGGCGCGGTAGTCCTCGGCTGATGCGCCCCCCTCGATGGCGAGCGCAGCGCGGTCGAAAGCAGAACCGAGCAGCGCCGTCAGCGCCTCCGCCGGCAGCTTTGTCATCGATCGTGCCCGCATGGCGGCGACAAGGCCTTCACGCAGCGAGCGGTTGCCATGGCGATTATCGATCGCGTCCATGGCGGTGCGGCCGAGCACGGCCGGGCCGTCGAGCAGCAAGAGCCGCGTGCGACCGGGCGCGCGCATGGCCATGAGATAGGCATCGGAACCGGCAATCAGCGCATCGCGGGCGCTGAGCGAAGGCGGGGAGGCGCGGTCGATCTCCCGCGCCACAGCCGCCGCTTCCTGTTCAACCACGGCGGCGAAAAGCGCCTGCTTGTCGGCAAAGTGGTGATAGAGCGCGCCGCGCGTCACGCCTGCGGCGGCAACGATCTCCGGCGTGCCGGTCTCGGCATAAGATTTTTCCGTAAACAGTTTACGCGCCGCCGCGATCAGGTCGGCGCGTGTCGCCTCGGTGCGGTCGCGGTTCGAGCGGCGCCCGGATTCCTGTTGCATACATGCAGCCTGTATGTTAATTCGATTTACATGCAGACTGTATGTTAATTGACAGGAGAAGGAAAGATGAAGACGACGAGCTACTACCCGGTGCTGATGACCGGCGATGTCGCCGGCACGGCCGCCTTTTATGTCGAGCATTTCGGCTTCCAGCCGCTGTTTACGAGCGACTGGTACGTGCACCTCCAATCGGTGGACAACCGCAGGGTCAACCTAGGCATCGTCCAGGGCGACCACGAGACGATCCCTGAGGAGGGGCGGGGGCGGACCTCGGGGCTGCTGATCAATTTCGAGATCCGAGATCCTGACGCAGTCTACGAACGGATCACCGCCGCCGGCTTGCCGATTCTGCGCACGCTGCGCGACGAGCCCTTCGGCCAGCGCCACTTCATCACCAAGGATCCCAACGGCGTGCTGATCGACGTCATCAAGCCGATCCCGCCCAGCGAGGAGTTCCTGGCGCAGTATGCCGAAGGCGCGGCGGGGGTGAGCGGCGGGCTCAACCAGCCCTTGCCACCGGCGTCACCGCCACCTCGCTGACGCCGGTGCGGCGTACCACGGTGCACAGCGTCTCGCGGCCGATGCGCTCGGCGTCGAGCATGCGCACGAGATCGTCGACGCCCGTCACCGGGCGCCCGTCGATGGCGGCGATGATGTCGCCTTCCTTGAGACCTGCCTTGGCCGCCGGGCCGTCCTTCTCGACGCTGCGCAGGCGTACCGCCGTGCTGGTCGACACCTGCGACAACAGCGCCGCGCGGCGCGGCAGGTTTACGGCGTCGGCGGAGACGCCGATGAAGGCGCGGCGCACGCGGCCGAAGCGGATGATCTCGGAAATGACGAACCTGGCGGTGTTGGAGGCGACGGCGAAGGCAATGCCTTGCGCGCCGTGGATCATGGCGGTGTTGACGCCGATCACTTCGCCCGCCGACGACACTAGCGGCCCACCGGAATTGCCGGGGTTGAGCGCGGCGTCGGTCTGGATGACGTCGTCGATCAGCCTGCCGGTCGAGGCGCGCATCGAGCGGCCGAGCGCCGAGACCACGCCCGAGGTAACTGTCCATTCGAAGCCCAGCGGATTGCCGATGGCAATCGCGATCTGGCCACGCCGCAGCCGCTTGGAATCGCCGAGCGGCGCCACATCGGCGAAGCTGCCATCGGCGCGCACCAAGGCGATGTCGGTGTCGGGGTCGCGGCCAAGCACGCGGCCCTCGCTGGAGGCGCCGTCCGGCATCGAGACACGCACCGTTCTGGCGTCACCCACGACATGGAAATTGGTTACGACCAGCCCATCCGGCGCGATGACGAAGCCCGACCCATGGCCGCCCGGGCCGCCGATGCGCTCGATGCGGCAGACGGCCGGGCCGATGCGGTCGACAGCGTCCGCTACTGTTTCGGAATAGGCGTCGAGCAAGGTGTCATCGGACTGGATTTTGGGGGCGGCGAGGGCCATGAGCGGGCTCCGTGTTTTCAGGCACAACGATGCGTTTCTTGCATGCGTGTCGTTGTCCCAAAACCGGTGAGCACTTTTGCGCGACACACACTATATGTGCGGAGCGGCCCGAACCGCCGCGACCTGACCAGATGGCCAGTCAAACCCGCAACTAGCCGTCAGGCGAGTACCCGCAAGCGCGCCGTCGAGCGATATCTGGGACATGCAAGAAACCCAGGAGACCCTTATGAGCGACTTCAATTTGAGCGCGTTTTCAGACGCCATCGCCGATCTCGCAGCGGAAGCCGCGCCGGCGACGGCGAGCTTCGCCACCCATCACCACCGCACGGCCAGCGCCTTCCATTGGCGCGACGGCTATTTCGTCACCGCCGAGGAGGCCGTCGAGGCCGGCGAGGAAATCGAGCTGACGCTGGCCTCCGGCGCGACGGTGAAGGCCGAACTCATCGGCCGCGATCCTTCGACGGGCGTCGCCCTGCTGAAGCCCGCCGATGCGGCGACCGCGCCTGTCCTTGCCAGGGCCGATGCCGTTCGGCCGGGCAACATCGCCATTGCCATCGGCAGCAGCCAGGGTTCAGCACTGGCCGTGTCCGGCTCGGTCGGCGAAGTCGGGCCGGCCTGGCGCTCGATGCGCGGCGGCACCATCGACCGGCGCATCAACCTGGCCGTCGGCGCCGGCGGCCGCTTCGAGGGCGGCCCGGTGCTCGACGCCAAGGGCGCGCTGATCGGCATGCTGTTGTTCGGGCCGCGCGGCCGTGCGCTGGTCATGCCCCACGAGACGATCGAACGCGCGGTGGCGACGCTGCGCGAAAAGGGTCATGTCGCACGCGGCTATCTCGGCGCCGGCCTGCATCCGGTGCGTGATCGCGACGCGCATGGCGCAATGGTCATGAGCCTCGACGACAATGGCCCGGCCAAGGCCGCCGGCCTCTCGCTCGGCGACATCATCGTGGCGTGGAACGGCGAGGCCGTGCATGGTCCGCGCGACCTGATCCGCCGGCTCGGGCCTGACAGTGCCGGTGCTTCGGTGACGTTGGGTGTCGTGCGGGGCGGCGAACAGCGAGACGTCGTGCTGACCATCGGCGAAAAGCCGCTGAGCTGAGAGGAATGATGGAAACACTCGCCAGCGACCGGATCGGGACCGACAGTGCGGCTTCGCGGCGGCTGCTGGTGCTGATTGCGCTTGGCGATGCCGGGCGCGCCGAGCGCCTGGCCGCCTCGCTTGCCGCCAGCGACGACCTGTTGCCG
>NZ_JAPYKP010000090.1:0-22982 GCF_037179725.1 Mesorhizobium sp. Cs1321R2N1
CGACGCCATCGGGGCGCGAGAAGATGAAGGTCAGCGGCAGGCTCTCGACCGCCTTGGCCGCACCGTCGCGGGCGAGGGCGGCGACGTGGACGTCCTCACCGGCGCGGTAGATGCCGCGTTCGGTCCAGGCATAGACATCGAGCGCGCCCGGCGCGGCGCGTCCGGTGACGCCTCGGTCGGACAGGTCGAAGCCGGCCTTGGCCATGTCGAGGAAGACGAAATCATTGTCGCCCTGCTTGGCCATCAGCACGGCCGGCACCATGCCGCCGTCGCCGCGCGTCAGGCCGGGGTTGAAGACGGCGTGGCCGTTTGCATCGGACGTCGCGGTGCCGAGAACCTCGTTGTTACGGGCAACCAGCGTCAGTTCGGCACCCGCTATCGGCTTGGCGCTGCCCAGCGAACGGGCAAAGACATTGAGCCCGTCTTGGCCGGTATAGGTCGACAGGCCGATGTCGGAGACGACGAACCACTGCGTGGCCAGCGAACCGTAGTCGTCGCTCTTGTCGTTGACGGGCTGCGCGGTCAGCACATAGACGCCGGGCTTGCGCTGCGGCAGCGCTTCGTCGACCGGGAACGAGGTGGTGACCTCCTTGTTGAGATCGTTGACGATGTCGAGCTGGCCCTGCCAGACCGGCGCGCCGATCTGCTCGGAGATGTTGGAGATGTCATAGCCGTCGAGCTGGTGCAGGAACTGGTAGCCCGACAGAAGCTGCGCCAGCGAACGATCGCCGATGCGGTAGAGCTTCATTTCGGCGGCGTTCATGTTGACGGTGACGACCGGGATGCCGCGGCGCGCGCCGGCCGGCAGCACGAAGCTGTCGCCGGTGAAGCGGGCGGACGGCGCGCGGTCCTGCACGTAGATCGACAGCACCACGGGGGCGGCGGTCACTTCGCCGATCGCCGCCGGCAGGCCGGCGCGGAAGGTGACGTCATAGTGCTGGCCGTGTTCGAGCCCTTCGACGCAGATCTGCTTGTCCTTGGCCTCGACGCCCTTGGGCGGCGCGTTGTCGACGGTGACGAACTGCGTGTAGTCGACGCCGGTTTTGACCAGATCCTCGGAGAATTGCGCGCAGATGCGCGGCGCGCTGGTGTCTGCATCGACGGAGTGATCGATGACGCGGAAGCCCTTGCGGGCCTTCAGATCGGCATAGTCGGCCTGCACCGCGGGCGAGCTTTCCAGCGCAAGGCTGGCCTCATAGGCTTGCAGCGCCGCCCGGTAGAGATCGCGCTTGTCGAGACCATTGCCGAGCAGCGCCAGCACTTCGGCGCGCGTCTTGGTGGTGTGCAGCAGCTTATAGGCGTTGAAGGCGGCCGACGTGCCGTTTGCCGGCAAAGTCGAGGCTTCGGAGGTGTTCGCGGCAGGCTGCACGGCCAGCGTTTCGCGCGCCAGCCTGAGCCAGAGCTGGCCATCGTCAGGCATGACCGAGACCGCGGCCTCGTATTTCTGCATGGCGGCGCGATGATCGCCGGTCAATACGGCCTGTTCGGCGGCATTGGTCAGCGCCGCCATGCCCTCCGTCGGCTTGTCGAAGGCCGGGCCAAGCAGCTTGTTGCGATATTGCTGGGCCTGGTCGGCCATCCAGTTGGGAAAGAAGGCGAGTTCCGGCGGCGCGCCGATATCGGGATCGCCGTCGATGTTGACGACCTTGCCGGCGATCGCGCCGTTGAAGGATTTCAACTGGTTATAGTCGGATTTGAGAAAGCACCATTTGGCCTTGGTGTTGTAGGTGAAGGCGCGGCAGGCCGGATCACCGAGACATGTCGTCTTGCACTGGTCGAGCGTGACGTTCTGGTCCGACCTGAGGTCGAAACCGAAATAGTCGGAATTGTCGGTCGTTGCGATTCGCCGGGCGTCGGCCGCTTGCGCGACGCTGCCCCAGGCAAAGAAGAGAAGGACGAGAATCGACAGACCACGAGCCGCGCGCATTGCCATTACACCCTCCAGACAATTGCAGACGTCCGGGCATGATCAAGCTTCAGTCAGGCTTGTCAACGCGCGAACGCGGCAGGTGCCGCCTGCCAACGGTTTATTTTCCGGCCAAGGACCGGTATGCGGACAGTAACCTCCATAGGACAGGGGATCACGCATTCTTGCGGAAACGCAGAAGGTGTGAATTCCAAGCCCGTCCTATTTCAGACAATTGGATTGTGGCCCCTTTACGAGCGCTTCAGAACTTCATTCCAATTTTAGGTTTACGAACTAGGTTGTCTTAATGCCGGCGCATGAAGAGCAGATGTCAGGGGGGACCGCGCCAAGGCGCGTGCTTCCGCGCGCCCTGCTTTTAGCGATGCTGTGTTCGTCGGCGCTGCTTTGCGAAGCGAGGCACGCGGCCGCGTTCGAGCTTTTCGGCATCAAGCTGTGGGGATCCTCCAGCGACGAGGACGCCGATATTGCCGATCCCCTGCGTTACACGGTGACCATTTCCGCACCCGATGCCGACAAGGACCTCGTCAAGAAGCTCGAAAACGCCTCGGCGCTGAAAGGCGATGAGGACCGGCCGGTTTCGGGCTCGCTCGGGCTGATGGCCAAGGCGCGCAGCGACCGTGAACAGCTGGTCGCCGCACTTTATGCCGACGCCCGTTATGAAGGCGTCGTCACCATCACCATCGACGGCAAGCCGCTCGACGAACTGCCGCCGGACGCCGAATTCAAGGGTCCGCAGCCCATTCCGGTGGCGATCACCATTTCGGCCGGCCCCAAATTCACTCTTGGCAATATCAGGCTGAAGGGCGATGCTGCGGGCCTGATGAGCGCCGATTATGGGCTGATATCTGGTGGCGACGCCGGATCGGGCGCGGTGCTCAAGGCCGAGGCGTTGATCGTGCGGACGCTGAAGGAGCAGGGCAGGCCGCTGGCCAAGGTGACCGACCGGCAGATCGTCGCCGACCATGCCACCTCGACACTCGACGTGACGCTGACGGTCGCAGCCGGGCCGGTCGCCGGCTATGGCGCGACCACCGTGGAAGGCACCGAGAAGGTCGACCGCGACTTCACCGAATACATGACCGGGCTGAAGCGCGGCAAGCAGTACTCGCCGCAGGAGATCAGCGACGCGCGCGACAGGCTGCTGGCGCTCGAGGTCTTCAACAGCGTGACGTTCAAGGAAGCCGACAAGCTCGACGCCGGAGGCAACATCCCGATCGACGTCCAGGTCAGCGAGCGCAAGCCGCGCTTCTTCGGGCTCGGCGGCACCTTCTCGAACACCGAGGGGCTTGGCCTGGAGGGGTACTGGGGCCATCGCAACCTGTTTGGCCGTGCCGAAAAGCTGCGCATCGACGGCGCCATCAGCGGCATCGGCAGCAACAATCTGTCCGAACTGAACTACAATGCCGGCATCATGTTCGAGAAACCCGGCGTCATCGGGCCGGCGTCGAAATTCTTCGCCAGCGTGAAGACCGTGCTCGAGCATCCGGACGCATACGACCATTTCTCGGTCAAGGGCAGCACCGGCCTGTCCTACGAACTCGACAAGAGGCAGACCGTCTCGGCCGAGGTCGCGCTCGATTATTCGCGCATCCACGACGCTTTCGGCAAGCACACCTACCTGATCGCCAGCATTCCGCTGCAATATGTCTATGACAACAGGGACAGCAGGCTGAACCCGACCAGGGGCTTCAGGGTGCTCGCCTATGCCGAGCCGAGCTACGACATATTGAGTGGTGCCGCCTTCCTCAAACTGAAGGGCGAGGGATCGGCCTATCAGTCGCTGGACACGGCCTCGAAATTCGTGCTTGCCGAGCGTGTCGCCATCGGCTCGATCGTCGGTACCGGGCTGCAGAGCGTCCCGGCGGACCGGCGCTTTTATTCCGGCGGCGGCGGCTCTGTGCGCGGCTATGCCTATCAGGGCATCGGTCCCAAGGATTTCACCGGCCAGCCGATCGGCGGCCTGTCGTTCTTCGAGACCTCGGTGGAGATGCGCATCGCCGTCACCGACACGATCGGCATCGTGCCCTTCGTCGATGCCGGTACGGTGTCGACCAAGTCGGTTCCCAATTTCTCCGACGTCAAGGTCGGTGCCGGCGTCGGCCTTCGCTACGTCACGCCGTTCGGACCGTTGCGCATTGACGCGGCCGTGCCGCTCAACCGTGATCCCGGCGACCCGCATTTCGGCATCTATGCCGGCATTGGCCAGGCGTTCTGACGATGAAAACGGTCTGGCGCATCCTTCGCATTGTCCTTTACACGCTGCTGATCGTGCTCGCGGGTGCGATCGGCGCGCTCGTCGTGCTGACCAAGACCGAGCGCGGGCGCGACAACCTCGCCGGCATCATTTCGCGGCTGGCCTCAAGCGATGATCGCAAGGTTACCGTCAGCGGTATCGACGGCATCTGGTCGGGTAATCTCAGCGTCGACCATGTCGTGCTGGAGGACCGCGAGGGCGCGTGGCTGGTGGCGCGCAAGGTAGCCGTCGACTGGTCGCCGGCGGCGCTGCTGTCGAAAAGCTTCAGCGCCGATCGCATCGCGGCCGAGCGCATCGAACTGGCACGGCTGCCGGTGGCCGGTACGCAGCCGCCGGCGCAGAGCGGCACGACGACGCTGCCGGTCTCCATCGACATCAAGCAGATCGACCTGCCGGAAATCGCGCTTGGCGAGCAGCTGGCCGGCAGCGGCATCGCCGAGCTCGCAGCCAAGGGAATGCTCAAGGCCGATGCCGCGCCATTGGCGGTCCAGACGGTGCTCAACGTCACCCGCCACGACGGTAAACAGGGCAATGTCGATGCCAAGATCCATTTCGCACCCACCGACAACAAGCTGGACCTCGACCTGAAGGCGTCGGAGCCGGCCGGCGGCATCATTGCCAACCTGCTCAAGCTGCCGGATGCGCCACCGGTCGATATCGCGGTTTTGGGCAGCGGCCCGCTTGCCAACTGGAGTGGTGTCGGTACCTTCCTCGTCGACCATCGGATCGTCACCCAGCTCACCGGCCGCCACCAGCTTACGGACAAGGGCAATCATGTCGAGGCAAAGGGCGACGGCGATTTTGCGCGCTTCCTGCCGGAAAACCTGAAGTCGCTGTTTGCCGGCAAGACCAGCTTCGATATCGCGGGCACCGCCACGTCGGCTGGCGGCATCAGCATCGACCGGGCCAGCATCGAGAGCGATGCGGTGCACGGCACCGCCTCCGGTATTGCCGATCCCGCCGGCGCCAGCGACCTGTCGGTCGAACTCGCCGCCAAGGGTCCGCCCGTGGTGATCAGCGTCGGCAGCAAGGCGCAGCCGATCACGCTGGCGATCAAGAACGCCACCGCGCGGGCCTTCGGCGACGGCAAGGCGCCGATCGTCGACATTGGCGCCTCCTTCGTTTCGATCGTCGTCGGCGGCACGCGGCTGGACGATCTGGCGGCGCAAATCCATTCCGATGGTTTCGATATCGAGAACCGCGCCGGCCCGGTTGCCGTCAAGCTGGAGGCTGGCGGCCTGAAAACCGACGTCGCGACCTTGGCGCCGCTGGTCACCGGCAAGGTCAATGTCGATCTGGCCGGTTCAATCAGCAAGGACGCCATTGTTGCCATCGATCAGGGTACGCTGCGTTCCAATGCGCTCAACGCGTCGCTGACGGCGACGGTAGCGCTCGCCGACATGTCGATGCAGCTCAAAATGAACGCCGATGCCGTGGCGACCGCGTTCCCGCAGCAGATCGCCTCGGTGCTCGGCGGGCGGGTGAAATTCTCGGCCACGGCATCGCGCGATCCGCAGGGCTCTTTCGCCGCGAACTCGATCGAACTCACTTCGGGATCGCTCAGCGCCAGCGGTACGGCCAGCATGCAAGGCACGGACATCCAGGCCGACATCAAGGGCAAATTGGGTGATGTTTCAGTGTTGTCGCCGACGGTCGGCGTACCGGTTACCGGCGGGGTGGATTTCGCACTGTCGGCGACCGGCGCGATCACCGCGCCGGATTTCACTGTTAGCGCCGACAGCGACAGCCTGACCGCTTCGGGCCGCACGGTGAAGGCCATCAAGCTGACCGCGAGCGGCAAGGCCGACATAACGAGCCCTTCAGCTAACGTCTCGCTGACCGGTGCCGTCAACGACCAGCCGCTCGACGTCAAGGCGGCCCTGGTGACCAGCGAGGGCAAGCGTTCGATCAACGGCTTCCTGGTCTCGCTGGGCGACAACAAGGTCTCGGGCGACCTGGCGCTCGACGACAAGTTCATGCCCTTGGGAACGCTGACGCTCGCCGCGCCGGCAATCGACCAATTGGCCGCGCTGGCCGGCCAGGCGGTGACCGGCGACATCAACGGCACCATCCTCTTCGCCAAGGACGGCGACGCACCCTCCATTGCCATGGATGCCAAGAGCACGTCGGTCGCGCGTGGCGAGGTGACGGCCAAAGCGATCGCCATCAATGCGCTGATCGCCAATTATCTCAAGGCGCCGGCGATCTCGGGCACCATCAAGGCCGATGCGGTCACTTCGGGAAGCACCGAAATCAGCGGCATCGGCGTCGATCTCAAGCGAGACGGCGACTGGACCAATTTCACCGGCGGCGCCACAATCGCGGGCATTCCGGCGACCGCTGCCGGCCGGGTGAAGATCGCCGAGGGCACCACCAGCGTCGAGATTGCCTCGGGCGACGCCGCCATTCGCGGCATCAAGGCGGCAATTGCCGAACCGTCGGCTCTGACCATCGCCGACGGCACGGCCAATATCGAGAAGCTGGCGCTCGATATCGGCGGCGGCAAAGTGGCGCTCTCGGGCAGCGCCGGCGGGACACTCGATCTCGCGGCACAGGTCTCCGCTTTGCCTGCCACGCTTGCCAATGCGTTTTTGCCAGGCCTGGATGCTACGGGAACGCTTGATGGTATCGCTGAAGTGAGCGGCGCCCCGGCAGCTCCCGACATCCGGTTCAACGCGAAACTGGCCGGCGCCGAGACCAGCCAGACGCGGCAGGCAGGGCTCGGCCCCCTCGCCGTCGATGCGGTCGGCAGCTACACCATTGCCGGCGGCGTCGCCCTCGACCGTGCCACCCTCTCCGGCGAGAAGGTCTCCGGCCAGGCCGCCGGCACCATCAACCCGAACGGGGCCAGCGATTTCGCGATCGATCTGACCTCGTCCGGCCCCAGCCTGCCGCTGACGGTCGGAACTACCGAGAGCCCGGTCAAGCTCGAGGTCCGATCAGTGTCGGCCAAAATTGCGGGCGAAAGCACGCATGCCCGGCTGGACTTTTCCGCGATCCTGCCCTCAGTCGTCACCAGCCCGGCGAAGGTGGACGGACTTACCCTGACGCTGCACTCGGACGCATTCGATCTCAGGAACCGCGCCGGGCCGGTTTCCGGAACGGTGTCGGTGGACAAGGTTGGGCTCGACAATGCAACGATCGCGCCGCTCATCGCAGGCAAGGTCACGGCGGCGCTCAACGCCCGGCTGAGCGCCGACGCCGTCGCCATCGACAGCGGCACGCTGAAAAGCGATGCGCTCAGCAGCCAGGTCGCCGGCCAGGTCTCGCTGCGTGACGGTGCCATCGATCTCAACCTGAAGGCGGATGCGCCATCGTCGGCCCTGCCGGCGGCGGCACGCGGCATGCTTGGCGACCGCGCCCAGATAAGCGCCACGCTGAAGCGCGAGCCCAACGGCAATCTCCACATAGGCGGATTGAAGCTCACTTCGGGCGCGCTGAGTGCCGACGGCCAGGCAAGCCTTGCCGACGACAAGGTGACCGCCGACATCAGGGGGACGCTGAGCGACATCTCGCCATTGTCGAAGGATGCCAAGGGCGCCATCGCTTTTGCGCTGAGTGCGCAAGGGCCGGCCATGGCGCCGGACCTGTCGCTTACCGTCAACAGCGACAAGCTCTCGGTGGCATCGCGCGAGATCACCGGATTGAAGCTCACGGCGACCGGTAAGGCCGATGCCGCCAACCCTGCAGCCAATGTGCAGCTCACCGGCATTGTCGCCGGCCAGGCGCTGCAGGGGAGTGCCGTGCTGGCGACGGCGGACGGCAAGAGCGCCATCAACGGCCTGCTCCTCTCGCTTGGCAAGAACAGGATTTCAGGCGATCTGGCGCTGGACGACAAGTTCGTACCTGAAGGCACCATCTCGCTCGACCTGCCCGATATCGGCCCGCTCGCCGCGCTGGCCCTTGAAAAGGCAGAGGGCGATGTGCGCGGCACGATCGCCTTCTCCAGGAATGGCGCGGCGCCCCAGGTCGCTATCAAGGCGACTACCGCCTCGATCACGCGTGGCGACCTCCAGGCGAAGGCCGTTTCCATCGATGCGTTGATCGCCAACTACCTCGCCGCGCCAGTTATCTCCGGTAAGATCCACGCCGACACCGTCACATCGGGCGGCACCGTGATCAGCGGCATCGATGTCGATTTGAAGCGCGATGGCGACTGGACCGGCTTTTCCGGCGGCGCCACGGTCAAGGGCATTCCGGCGAGGGCCGCCGGCCGCGTGAAGGTGGCCGGCGGCACCACCACGATCGAACTCGCTTCGGGGCAGGCGACGGTCCAGGGCATCAAGGCGGCTATCGCCCAGGCCTCGACCGTCAGCATCGCCAATGGCACGACGACGCTTGACAGGCTGGTGCTCAACCTTGGCGGCGGCACCGCGACGGTGACCGGCAAGGTCGGGCAGACGCTCGACATCAACGCAGTGCTGGCGCGCGTCCCGATGTCGCTCGCCAACAGTTTTTCGCCCGGTCTCGATGCGGCGGGTTCCATCTCCGGCACGGTGAAGGTGACGGGCGCACCGGCGAGCCCCGCCGTTGCCTTCAACATCGACGCGGCCGGCGTGCAGACATTGCAGACCCGCGGCGCGGGCGTCGGCGCGGTGAGTGTTTCCTCGTCGGGTACCTTTGCTGGCAACAAGCTGACCTTCGACGCCAATATCAGCGACGGAGCCGGGCTTGGCCTCAAGGGCGGCGGCACGGTGACGACGGCGGGCACGCCCGCGCTGGCGCTCGATTTCAACGGTGCCGTGCCATTCGGCCTCCTCGGCGAGAAGCTTGCCGCGCAGGGCCTGGCGCTGACCGGCAACGCCAACGTCAATATCCAGGTGCGCGGTCCGGCGACATCGCCCGTGATCGGCGGCAGCGTCAAAACCTCGGGCGCGCGGCTGGTCGACGCACGCTCGGGCCTTGCGGTCAACGATATCGCGGCGGACGTCTCGATAGGCAACGGCGTTGCCAGGATCAACCGGTTGACCGGAACGCTGTCGACGCGCGGCAGCCTGTCGGCCAGCGGTACGGTTGGCATCAATCCGGCGCAAGGGTTCCCGGCCGACCTGTCGATCAAGCTCACCGATGGCCGCTACACGGATGGACGCGTGGTGACCGCAAACCTGGGCGGCGACCTGACGATCAAGGGGCCGCTGACTTCGGCACCGGCCATCGCCGGCACCGTCAACCTGGCCAAGACCGTCATCACGGTTCCGGACAAATTGCCGGGCTCGCTCTCGGCACTCGACGTCAAGCACAAGAACGCGCCGGGTGCGGTCAGGGCACAGGACAAGGCGCTGCGCCCGGCGACGACCAGCGGCAAGAGCAGTGGCAGCGGCCTTGCGCTCGACGTCACTGTCAATGCGCCGAACCAGATTTTCATCCAGGGCAGGGGTGTCGACGCCGAACTCGGCGGCTCGCTCAAACTGACCGGCCCGGCCTCGTCGCCGCAAGCCGTCGGCACCTTCACCTTGCAGCGTGGCCGGCTGTCGATCCTTGGCAAGCGGCTGACCTTCACCGAAGGCACGGTCGGATTCTCCGGCTCACTGGTGCCTTACCTCAACCTGACGGCGACGACGACCACGACCGGCGCAACCGTCACCATCGTGGTGTCGGGCGAGGCGACCAATCCAAAATTCACCTTCAGTTCAGTGCCGGCGCTGCCGGAGGATGAAGTGCTGGCGCAACTGATCTTCGGGCGGTCGATGTCGAACCTGTCGCCGCTGCAGATCGCGCAACTGGCAGAAGCGGCCGGGCAACTGGCCGGTGTCGGCGGCTCGACGTCGCTGCTGGAGAATCTGCGCGGCGCCATCGGTGTCGACGATCTCGACGTCATCACCGACGATAAGGGGGGCACGGCGGTCTCGGCCGGCAAATATCTCAACGACCGCACCTATGTAACCATCCAGAAGGGCGACAAGCCGGGTTCCGGCAAGGCGACCATCGACCTCAATGTCGGGCGTGGCGTCAAATTGCGCGGCGAGGCGACGGACGCCGGCGAAGCCAAGGGCGGAATATTCTACGAGAAGGAATATTGACGATCTGGCCCTCGTTCTGGCCGCAACTGGCGCTGTCGTAACCG
This sequence comes from Mesorhizobium sp. Cs1321R2N1, assembly GCF_037179725.1. Classification (NCBI taxonomy): domain Bacteria; kingdom Pseudomonadati; phylum Pseudomonadota; class Alphaproteobacteria; order Hyphomicrobiales; family Phyllobacteriaceae; genus Mesorhizobium; species Mesorhizobium sp. Cs1321R2N1. Next base: position 10,246 of record NZ_JAPYKP010000090.1, read on the forward strand.
GTGCGAATGTCTCAGTTTAATCGCCCGAAGAGATTTTGGCGAAATCTGGGCGCACTAGCAATTTTGCGCCAAGACTGTCGCTATCACGCGAACTGCCCCCCTTTCAAAGTTGCACATTCGCTAACATGTTCCCAATCCATGTCGTCTTTGACATCATGGCCTGGATGCGGAATGTTAATCGGCGGAAAGCCAACAATGGGAGTTAGTCATGACAATCTATAAGAGCAATGGCGACAGCGTTCCGGATCACATCCTGGCGATGGCCGAAGAAGCCAAGTCGGGCAAGGTCGACCGCCGCGAATTCCTCGCGCTCGCCAGCGTCTTCGGCGCCTCGACGGCCATGGCCTACGGGCTGCTCGGCCTTGCCGCTCCGACCCCGGCCAAGGCCGAGGACGTCCAGGGCAAGAAGGGCGGCGTGCTGAAGGTCGCCATGTCCGTCAAGGATCCCAAGGATCCGCGTACAGCAGACTGGTCCGAAATTTCCAACGCCGAGCGCCAGGCGCTCGAGCCGCTGGTGAAATACACCAAAGAGTACACCTTCGCGCCATATCTTCTGGCAAGCTGGGACATCAACGACGACGCCACCGAATACACGCTGCATGTGCGGCCTGGCGTCGAATGGAACAATGGCGACAAGTTCACCGCCGATGACGTGATCTACAATTTCACCCGCTGGGCCGACAAATCAGCGGAAGGCAACTCGATGCCGGGACGCCTTGGCAGTCTCGTCGATGAGACGACCAAGAAGTTGCGCGAAGGGGCGATCGTCAAGGTCGATGACATGACCGTCAAGTTGAAGCTCTCGAAGCCCGACATCGCCATCATCCCGAACCTGTGCGACTATCCCGGCCTCGTCGTCCACAAGACCTTCGACGAGAAGGGCGCCAACTTCAAGAACTGCCCGATCGGCACCGGTCCGTTCGAGCTCGTCTCCTATGATGTCGGCCAGAAGGTGGTCTACAAGCGCCGCACGACCGGCAAGTGGTGGCAGGGCGAAGCCTTCCTCGATGGCGTCGAGTTCATCGACTACGGCACCGATCCGGCCGCGACGGTCTCGGCCTTCGAATCGGGCGAAGTGCAGACCAACCACGAAACCACGGCCGATTACGTCAAGATCATCGAAGGTGTCGGTGCGCCGGCTTCGGAAGTCGTGACCGCGGCCACCGTGGTCTCTCGCTTCAACATCAATGCCAAGCCCTATGGCGACCAGAAGGTGCGCCAGGCGATGTGCCTCGCCGTCGATAATTCGGTCGTGCTGCAGCTCGGCTATGGCAATGCCGGCACGCCGGCCGAAAACCACCATGTCGCGCCGATCCATCCGGAATATGTCGAACTGCCGAAGATCAAGCGCGACATGGCCAAGGCCAAGCAGATGCTGACGGAAGCCGGCGTGATCGATTTCGAGCACGAGCTGATCAGCAATGACGAGGACTACCACAAGAACACCACCGACGCGATCGCGGCCCAGCTGCGCGAGGCCGGCATCAAGGTGAAGCGCACCGTGCTGCCGAGCTCGACCTTCTGGAACGACTGGACGAAATACCCGTTCTCGGAAACCAACTGGAACATGCGTCCGCTTGGCATCCAGGTCATCGCCATCGCCTACCGCTCCGGCGAAGCCTGGAACGAGACGGCCTATGCCAATCCGGACTTCGACAAGAAGGTCAACGAGGCCCTCGGCATCGCCGATGCGGAGAAGCGCAAAGTCGTGATGAAGGACATCGAGACGATGCTGCAGGAGTCCGGCATCATCATCCAGCCTTACTGGCGCAAGCTCTACATCAACATCAAGCCCGAGGTGAAGAACCACTCGATGCACCCCACCTACGAGCACGACTTCGGCAAGGTTTGGCTCGATCAGGCGTGACCCACAGCTTGACGAATACGAGGGGCGACTGGCCCCTCGAATTCGCGGGATCGTCGCCGTTGCACTGGATGCAGCGGCGGCGTGACGTCGCAAGGTTTTCGAAACAGGGTTGACCATATCTGACCCCAACCCGGCCGGCAGGGGGTACAATGTTCTCATTCATCATCAGACGCATCGGCACTATACTGCTCACGATGCTGTGCCTGACGCTGGTCGTTTTCTTCCTCGTCAATCTCGAACCCAATCTGAAGAAGCTGGCGATCAGCCAGACCGAAATGCACACATCGGCCGAGCAGCTCGAAAGCTGGCTGGTCAATCACGGCTACCGCCAGAACTTCTTCGCTCGCTATGGCCAGTGGCTCGGCGTCGTGCCCAAGCAACCGATCACGGATCCGGCGACGGGGAAGACGACACAGCGCTTCTCTTTCTGCAACGACCCGACGGTGCCGACATTCTCCGGTGTCATCGAGGGCGATTTCGGCTGCTCGACCAAGTTCAAGACCACGGTTGGGGCCAAGCTGTTCCCGGCGCTCGGCGCCACCGGCATCCTGATGTTCTGGGTGCTGGCGGTGATGGTGCCGGTCTCGCTGCTCATCGGCATCCTTGCCGGCATGCGCGAGGGTTCGCGCACCGACCGCGTGCTGTCGGTCGCGTCGATCGCCTCGACGGCGACACCTGAATATGTGTCGGGCGTCATCTTCACCGTCGTCTTCGCCTCATGGCTCGGCTGGCTGAACGGTTCTGCCGCCTCGGCAAGCCAGGGTATCACCTTCTACAACTTCACGCTGCCGGTCATCACGCTGGCGATCTACGGCATCGGTTACATCGCGCGCATGACGCGCGCCTCGATGGTCGAGGTGATGACGCAGCAATATATCCGCACGGCACGCCTGAAGGGGCTTTCCTTCAAGGGCGTCGTGGTCAAGCACGCGCTGCGCAACGCGTTGATCGCGCCGTTCACCGTCATCATGCTGCAGTTTCCATGGCTGCTCACCGGCGTCGTCATCGTCGAGGTGATGTTCCGCTACCAGGGCTTCGGCTACACGCTGGTCGAGGCCGCGGGCAACAACGACATCGATCTTCTGCTCGGCTGTTCGCTGGTCTCGGTGTTCATCGTCTTGATCACGCAGCTCATTTCCGACGTCGGCTACGCGTTCCTCAATCCGCGCATCCGCGTTCAGTAGGGAGAAGGCGCATGCAAGCTCAATATATCGGCGCCTCCACCATCATCCTCGAAGTGTTCTGGCGCTTCTGGCCGGTCTGGGTCGCGCTTTTCATCGTCATGGGCGCGAGCTTTCTCTACAAGAAGAAGCTGGCGCTCTATGGCCAGCTGTTCGACAGCGGCGTCGGCATAGCGGGCGTCTTCATCTGCCTGTTCTGGCTGTTCACGGCGATCTTCGCCTCGACCATCTCGCCTTTCGATCCGCTCGGCCAGGTCCCGATCATGAAGGACACGCTGCCCGGCGCCATCGAACCGCAATCGGGGCTCGTCTACCTGTTCGGCGGCGACAAGCTGGCGCGCGATGTGTTCTCGCGCATGGTCTATGGCAGCCAGATCGTGCTGATCATCGCACCCGCAGCGACCGGTTTCGCGCTCATGGTCGGCATCACGCTCGGCCTGCCGGCCGGTTACTACGGCGGCAAGATCGATTCCATCCTGTCGTTCCTGGCCAACCTCGTGCTGGCTTTCCCGGTGATCCTGCTGTTCTACCTGCTGGTGACGCCGGGCATCATGGACACGCCGATCCCCTATGCGCTGGCCGGTGTCTTCTTCCTGTTCCCGATCATCTTCTTCAGCGTGCTGTTCTGGACCCGCTACAAGAACCGGCCCGACCGGATCTATATCCTGCTTGGCCTGACGCTGATCATAGGCGGCTGGATCTACCTCGGCCTGGTCTTCGACAGGGATCCGCTGCACATCGTCCACATCGATCCCAACCAGCTCAACATTTTCGTGGCTGTGGTGTTCGCCTCCAGCCCCGGCGTGTTCCGCATCGTGCGCGGCCTTGTGATGGACATCAAGACGCGCGACTATGTGGCGGCGGCGCAGACGCGCGGTGAATCGCCGTGGTATATCATGCTGTGGGAAATCCTGCCCAATGCGCGCGGACCGCTGATCGTCGATGCCTGCCTGCGCATCGGCTACACCACGATCCTGCTCGGCACGCTGGGCTATTTCGGCCTGGGGCTTGCGCCCGAGAGCCCGGACTGGGGCACCGCGATCAAGGACGCCAGCCGATTGCTGCGCTCCTTCATCCATCCGGCGCTGCCGCCGACGATCGCGCTGATGTCGTTCGTGCTGGGGCTCAACCTGTTGGCCGATTCGCTGCGCGAGCAATCGATGAAAGACTGATTGACGGGCCTTGACCCGCGTCTGGTAAAATTTGGATTGGAGCGACCCATGAACGAGGCAGTTCGAAATCCCGCCAAGCCGACCAATGGGCCGACCACTGGGCCGATCATCGAGATCGAGAACCTGTCGATCTCCTTCTTCACCCGCAAGGGCGAGATACCGGCGGTGATGGATTTTTCCTGCACGGTCATGCCGGGCGAGGCGATGGGCATCGTCGGTGAATCCGGCTGCGGCAAGTCGACCGTATCGCTCGGCATCATGCGCGACCTGTCCAACATCGGAAAGATCGTCGGCGGCAAGATCAAGTTCCAGGGCAAGGACATGGGCGAGCTCTCGGACGAGGAGCTGCGCGCCATCCGCGGCAACAAGATCGCCATGATCTACCAGGAGCCGATGGCCAGCCTCAATCCGGCGATGAAGATCGGCCAGCAGCTGATGGAAGTGCCGTTGATCCACGACAAGGTGTCGAAGGAAGAGGCCTACTCCAGGGCGCTCGAAATGGTGCGCTCGGTCAAGCTTCCCGATCCCGAGCGCATGATGCGCTCCTATCCGCACCAGCTTTCCGGCGGTCAGCAGCAGCGCATCGTCATTGCCATGGCGCTGCTGTCGAAGCCGGCGCTGCTTCTGCTCGACGAGCCGACCACCGCGCTCGATGTGACCGTGGAAGCGGGCATTGTCGACCTGGTCAAGGGCCTCGGCGAAAAGTTCGGCACCTCGATGATCTTCGTCTCGCACAATCTCGGCCTGATCCTTGAAACCTGCGACCGCATCACGGTGATGTATTCGGGCGAGGCGGTGGAGACGGGCAAGATCAAGGACGTCTTCGACCGGATGCGCCACCCCTATACGCAAGGGCTGTTCCGTTCGATCCCGCTGCCGGGCGCCGACAAGAACTCGCGGCCGCTGATTGCGATTCCCGGCCAATTGCCGCTGCCGCACGAGCGGCCGAAAGGCTGCAATTTCGGCCCGCGCTGCCACCATTTCGTCGAGGGCGTCTGCAACGCCGCCGAGATCCCGATGATCGAGGTCGCGGGTCACGAAGGCCATTTCTCGCGTTGCGTACGCTTCAACGAGATCGACTGGGACGCGCTGCCGCCCGGCGCCAAGAAGATCAATGAACGTGTCGTGCCCGGCGCGCCGGTGCTCAAGATCGAGGACCTCCGGAAATATTATAAGGTCGGCGGCAGCGAGGTGTTCGGCTCGAGCGAAGGCCGCGTCGTCAAGGCCAACGAGACGATCTCGTTCATGGCGCGCGAATCCGAGACGGTCGCCATCGTCGGCGAATCCGGCTGCGGGAAGTCGACGCTGGCCAAGGTGCTGCTCGGGCTTGAGACGGCCAGTTCCGGCAGCGTGACGCTGGGCAACAAGGAAATCCAGTCGACCGGCATCGAGAAGCGCAGCGTCGATACTGTGTCGTCGATCCAGATGGTGTTCCAGAATCCGTTCGACACGCTCAACCCCAGCCATTCGGTCGGATCGCAGATCATCCGCACGCTGGAAAAATTCAATGTCGGCAAGACCGTCGCCGACCGGCGCAAACGGATGCTGGAACTGCTCGACCTGGTGAAACTGCCCAGGGCGTTCGAGACGCGCAAGCCGCGCCAGCTTTCCGGCGGCCAGAAGCAGCGTATCGGCGTGGCACGCGCCTTTGCCGGCGACGCCAAGGTGGTTGTGGCCGACGAGCCGGTTTCGGCGCTCGACGTTTCGGTGCAGGCGGCGGTGACCGAACTGCTGATGGACATCCAGCGCAAGAACAAGACGACAATGCTGTTCATCAGCCACGATCTGTCCGTCGTGCGCTACATCGCCGACCGCGTCGTCGTCATGTATCTCGGCTATATCGTCGAGCAGGGCACGACCGACCAGATTTTCGCACCGCCCTATCATCCCTATACCGAGGCGCTGCTGTCGGCGATCCCGATTGCCGATACCAGCGTGGTCAAGAAGCACATCGTGCTGGAGGGCGACATACCCTCGGCGATGAACCCGCCGTCCGGCTGTCCGTTCCAGACACGCTGCGGCTACAAGAAGTTGGTCCCCGATAATTTGTGCGAGACCAAGGTGCCGCCGGTCAAGAATCTCGGCGACGGCCATATGAGCCTATGCTGGCTCTCCGACGACGTGCTCAAGACCATGGAGCCGGTGATCAAGTTCGACAAGGAACACGCCGCCCATGAGGGCGTGCCGGACGATGCGCCGCATGGCGACGGTCCGGGCTTTGCCGGTACGCCGCCCAACCGACCACATGGCAAGACGGCCAGTGCCGAAGCCGACGCCGTGGGGGAGGCCGCCGAGGAGGCCGAAGCCGTTTCGCGGGCTCGCCGCCACGAAGTTCGGGACGACGTCTCCGAGACCGGCGATGCCTCTCCGAAGCCCGCCAACGCCACCTCGGCGCCGTTCACGCCAAGGACGCTTGGAGACGGCCGCCAGGCGGAGAACGCACGCGTGGCACCAATTGGTGAGCCTGCGGTGAGGCAGACCAAATCAAGCCAAAGTGCGACAAAGGCGAGCGCGACTGCGGAGCCAGCCCGTCTGGCCGGCGCAAATGTCGACAAGAACCGCCCGTCGGGCATCGCCAGGCCTGCCAAACCCGATGACCTCAAGCTGATCTCCGGCGTCGGCTCGAAGACGGAAGGCATCCTCAATGGCCTCGGCATCTTCACCTACGCTCAGGTCGCCGCATGGAAGAAGGCGGAGCGCGAGTGGGTTGACGATCATCTGAGATTCCACGGCCGTATCGAGCGCGAGGACTGGGTCAGGCAGGCAAAGGCGCTAGCCAAGGGCGGCGAGGCTGAATACATCAAGGTGTTCGGCAAGAAGCCGCGCTGAAAGCCACGACCGTTGCGGCAACCCTTTAGTTGCCGCACTGGCTCAGTTGCTGTGCATAGTCGCGGGCCATCTTGTCGGTGGCCCTTGCATAGCCCTGGACGCCGGCATCGCCACGGTTGCCTCGGCCATAGGCGGTCCAGCCGAGATAGTAGGCGAGATAGAGGTTGTAGGTGTCGTTGCGCGCGACGCCGTATGCGTCTGATGTCTTGGAATGATACCAGCCGACGAAGTCGACGGCGTCGGCGAATTTCGTCCGCCGCGCCGCCCAGTTGCCGGTCTCGCTCTGATATTGCGACCAGGTTCCGTCCAGCGCCTGCGAGAAGCCGGTGGCCGAGGAGACATGTTTCCACGGAATGAAGCCAAGCAGTTTGGTGCGCGGCGGCCGGGCGTTGCTCTTGAAGCCGGATTCCTTGCGCACGGTGGCCATCAGCACCGGCACCGGCACGCCGTATTTCTGGGAGGCGCGTTCGGCGGCCGACTGCCAATTGTCGAACCAGCCGTCATTCTGGTCGAAGACGGCGCAGACATTGTTGATGTGGCTGGGCGCGGTGGCGCAAGCCGAAAGTGCCAGCAGCGCACACACCGCTACAATTTTACTAAAACTCGACCTACGCATTGGATGAGCAATAAGCCGAAATCATAAAGGGAATCTTGCTGCCGCCGTTAACGCCTGGTTGGCACGAGCAGGTGAGAAAATGCCATATCGGTATTCCGACGCCAATTGTCGTCATTTCTAAACAGGCATTGCAGATGTGCCGCCTTGGCTAAAATCACGCCGGCAAACGGCGTATTTCTGACAGACCGGCCGCGCTGCCGAAGCTTTGATGCCGGCATGACCGAACCAAGACGCAAGCGCGGCGCCGAGCGCACCAGCAACAGGGGGCCAGCGCCCATCGCGCAGCTGCCGCCCAGACGGGTGACGAATCCGTATCCGCCGATGGCGTTGCTGTCACCAGACCAGATCGAGGCGATCCATCAGGCGTCGATGCATATGTTGGAGAATTTCGGCATCGAGGTTATGAGCCCGCGTGCGCTGTCGCTGTTCGAGAAAGCCGGCGCCAAGGTCGATCACGCCTCGGCCAATGTGCGCGTCGATCGCGGCATGGTCGACGAGGCGCTGAAGACGACGCGATCTACCTATACGCTGACCCCACGCAACCCGGCCAAGTCAATCCATCTCGGTGGCAGCACCATCAATTTCACGCTTGTGGCCGGTCCTCCCAATGTGCACGACATGGAGCGCGGCCGCCGCGCCGGCAATCTGCGCGACTATGCCGATCTCACCCGGCTGGCGCAGCATTTCAACTGTATCCACATGCTCGGCAATCAGGTCTGCGCGCCGGTAGAGCTGCCGGCCAACTCACGCCATCTTGACACCTACTTCACCAATCTGACGCTGACCGACAAGAGCTTCCATGTCTCGGCGATCGGCCGGGGCAGGGCTCTGGACGGCATCGAGATGATGGCGATTTCGCGCGGGCTGACGCTGGATCAGATGCGCGATGATCCCGGCATCGCCACCATCATCTCGGTCAACTCGCCGCGCCGCTTCGACGAGATGATGGCCGAGGGGCTGATGACCATGGCCGAGTACGGCCAGTCGGTGGCGGTGACACCGTTCACGCTGATGGGGGCGATGAGCCCGGTGACGCTAGCCGGCGCCTTGGCGCAGCAGAATGCGGAGGCGCTGTTCGGTGTTGTGCTGACGCAACTCGTGCGTCCCGGCGCGCCTGTGATGTATGGCGCCTTCACGTCCAATGTCGATATGAAGTCCGGCGCGCCGGCTTTCGGCACGCCTGAAAACACCAAGGCCAACATCGCCTCGGGTCAATTGGCGCGGCGCTACGGCCTGCCATACCGGACGACGCCCGGCTCGGCTTCCAACGCCGCCGATGCGCAAGGCGCCTATGAGACGCTGATGGCGCTGTGGGGCGCGGTGCTTGGCCATGGCAATCTCGTCTACCACGCCGCCGGTTGGCAGGAAGGCGGGCTGACGGCGTCGTTCGAGAAATTCATCATCGACGTCGAGATGATCCAGCACATGATGGAGTTTTTGCGCCCGATCGTGGTCGACGAGGCCGAGCTTGCCGTCGAGGCGCTGGGCGCGGTGCCGACCGGCGGCCATTTCTTCGGCGAGCCGCACACACTGGAGCGCTATGCGACCGCCTTCTACCAGCCAATGCTCTCCAACTGGCAGAATTTCGAAGCCTGGCAGGAAGCCGGCGGCCTCGACGCAACCGCGCGCGCGACGCGGCTGTGGAAGAAGGCGCTGGCGGATCATGTCGAGCCGACAATGGATATTGCCGTACGTGAAGAGCTCGAGGCCTATGTGGCCAAGCGCAAGGAAGCGATCGGGCAGGACGAGCCGTGATTTCCTTGGCGCCGGCGCGCGGCTCCTGCTGTCCCGATTCATATCTCCCATCCAACTCACTGATATCAGAGAAAAACCCATGAAATCGCATGCAAAAGTCGTGGTCATTGGCGGTGGCGTCGTTGGGTGCTCGGTGCTGTTCCACCTCGCCCGCCATGGCTGGACCGACATCGTGCTCCTGGAGCGCGACGAATTGACATCCGGCTCGACCTGGCACGCGGCCGGCGGCATGCACACGATCAACGGCGACCCCAACGTCGCCAAGCTGCAGAAATACACGATCAACCTCTACAAGGAGATCGAGGAGCTGTCGGGACAGGCGACCGGCGTCCACCTGACCGGCGGCGTGCTTCTGGCTGCCACCGAGGCGCGGCTTGACTGGCTGCGAGGGGTCGTCGCCAAGGGCCGTTATCTCGGCATCGAGCTGGAGGAAATCTCGCCGAAAGAGGCGGCCGAGCTGATGCCGCTGCTCGACCCCAGCCAGTTCGTTGGCGCCGTCCGCAACAAGGAGGACGGCCACCTCGATCCCTCGGGCGTCACGCACGCCTATGCCAAGGCGGCGCGAAAGCTGGGCGCCGAGATCGAACGTTTCACCAAGGTGGAGGACATCGTGCGCCGTCCCGACGGGATGTGGCGCGTCATAAGCAACAAGGGCGAGGTGGTGGCCGAGCATGTCGTCAATGCCGGCGGCCTGTGGGCGCGCGAGGTCGGCCGCATGGTCGGGCTCGAACTGCCGGTGCTCGCCATGGAGCACATGTACCTGATCACCGAGGATATGCCGGAGGTCGCGGCCTGGAATGCCAAAACCGGCACCGAGGTCATCCATGCGGTCGATTTCGACGGCGAGCTCTATCTGCGCCAGGAGCGCGGCGGCATGCTGATGGGAACCTATGAGAAGGCCAACAAGCCGTGGTCCGAGCATCAGACGCCGTGGAATTTCGGCCATGAGTTGCTGGCGCCCGATATCGACCGCATCGCGCCGTCGCTCGAGGTCGGGTTCCGACATTTCCCGGCTTTCCAGAACACCGGCATCAAGCAGATCATCAACGGGCCTTTCACCTTCGCGCCCGACGGTAACCCGCTGGTCGGGCCGGTGCGCGGCCTGCCGGGCTTCTGGGTCGCCTGCGGCGTGATGGCGGGCTTCAGCCAGGGCGGCGGCGTCGGGCTCGCGCTGTCCAACTGGATGATCGAGGGCGACCCCGGCGCCGATATCTGGGCGATGGACGTGGCGCGCTACGGCGACTGGGCGACGATGGCCTATACCAACGCCAAGGTCCGCGAGAATTACTCCAGGCGTTTTTCGATCCGCTTCCCCAACGAGGAATTGCCGGCCGGCCGGCCGCTCAAGACGACCCCTGTTTACGACCTGCTGTCGGCCAAGGGCGCGCAATGGGGTGTCGCCTATGGGCTGGAGGTGCCGCTCTGGTACGCACCGGAAGGCATCAAGGACGAGTTCTCATGGCGGCGCTCGAGCGACTTCACCCATGTCGCCGCCGAAGTCGCGGCGGTGCGCTCAGGCGTCGGCCTGTCGGAGATATCGAGCTTTGCCAAATACAAGGTGACGGGCGAGGGGGCCGCGGCCTGGCTCGACCGGATGCTCGCCTGCAAGCTGCCGAAGCCCGGTCGCATGACCCTGGCGCCGATGCTGAAGGAAGACGGCAGGCTGATCGGCGATTTCACGCTGGCCAATCTGGGCCCCGATGGCTGGTTCCTGGCCGGCTCCGGCATTGCCGAGCAATATCACATGCGCTGGTTCGAGCAGCATCTGCCTGACGATGGCTCGGTCCATATCGAAGCGCTGGGGCAAAAGCTCACCGGCCTGTCGATCGCCGGTCCCAAGGCGAGGGACGTGCTGGCGAAAGCCACACGCTCCGACATATCGAACGCGGCGTTTCCCTTCATGGCCATTGGCAACATGGATATCGGCATGGCGCCGTGCCTGGTCGGCCGCGTCAGCTACACCGGGGATCTCGGCTACGAGATCTGGGTGGCGCCGGAATATCAGCGCGCCGCCTATCAGGCGCTGATCGCGGCGGGGGCGGAATTCGACATCGGCCTGTTCGGTTCGCGCGCGCTCAACGCGCTGCGGCTGGAGAAGAACTATGGTTCATGGGGGCGCGAATACCGGCCCATCTACGGGCCGCTGGAAGCCGGACTCGATCGTTTCGTCGCCTACGGCAAGGACGCCGATTTCATCGGCAAGGCGGCGGCGCTGGCCGAGCGCAAACAGGGCGGCAAGTTGCGGCTACGCGCCTTCATCGTCGATGCCAAGGATGCCGACGTCATCGGCGACGAGCCGATCTGGTTCGGCGGCGTGGTGCGCGGCTGGGTGACGTCGGGCGGCTACGCCCATCATTCGAAGAAGTCGGTCGCCGTCGGCTACGTGCCGAAGGAGATCGCCGACGAGAGCGACGGCTTCGAGATCGAGTTGCTGGGCAAGCGGCATGCGGCACGCATGCAGGCGGCGCCGCTGTTCGATGCTAATTTCGAACGGATGCGGGGGTGAGAGCGCACCCCCGCATGGGATCATGCGTTGCGGCGGTTGTCGAGCGCAAAGGCGCCAGCGCCGGCGAAGACCAGATAGAGAAAGATAAAGCAGAACGAGATCGCCGAATCGCCGCCGTTGTTGACGGGGAAAAAGTCGCGCGGCATATGCGCCACGAAATAGGCGATCGCCATTTCGCCGGCCAGAAGGAACGCGACCGGGCGGGTGAAAAGGCCCAGTGCCAGCAGAATGCCGCCGAGGAATTCGAGGATGCCGGCTGCCAGCGGCAGTCCGCTCAACGCGGCGGCGGCGTGCTCGCCTGCGGGGAAATTGAACAGTTTCTGCGTGCCGTGTTCGACGAACTGCAGCGCGGTCACGATGCGCAGCACGCCAAGCGCCTGCGGCTGGTATCTGGCAAGGCCATCGAAAAGCTTCATCCAAAACTCCATTTGGCTTCTCGGCTCGGCCATAGGTTATCGCCTGGCTACCGACCACTCACTTCCCCTGGCCTGCCGTCAACAATAGGTGATTGGAAATGTTCCCCAGCCTGACCTTTGATATTGCGCCCGCCAGGGTTGCAATTATATCGCTATGGTTGTATTGATTTATGGACACTCCAGACATGTGGGTCCCCTCGCCATGAAAAAAGTCACCATCGGCCTGTTCGCAATCCTTATGGGCACCACCAGCTTCGCCATGGCTGAGGACGCCGGCTGCGAGGCCTTCAAATGGCCGGTGACGCGCGAACAGGCGCTGTTTCCCGCTGCGCCCTCAGCGCCGTCCGGAGCGACGCTCGCGGTGGGTGCCGCCGCGGATCTGGCGCTGGTGCCGG
>NZ_JAPYKP010000091.1:0-22841 GCF_037179725.1 Mesorhizobium sp. Cs1321R2N1
GTGGGCAGGAATAGCCCGCCCGCCGTGCGTTGGACCCGGATCGTCGGCCGCACCAGCCGTGCCGTGGAAAACACCACATCGCCCTGCAATGCCGCCATGGCCGAGAGGTCGACCTCGACCCGTTCGGCTTCGACGACCGGCGGCGCATCGGCATCGGTCCACTTCGACAGCGTCACATCGGTCAGGATCGCGCGGAATTTCGGCCAGACCTCGATGCGCGGCGACCCCTCGATGGCAACCCGAAAGCCGCTCCAGGCGCTCAATTCCCAGGCGATGCGGTCACGCACGATCCGCGTCGAGGCAATCAGCGGCAGGGCCGCGACCACCAGAGCGATGACGATCGCGGCAGCGCCGATCGCCCATACTCCGCGGCGGATCAAGGATGATGGCATATAGCCCCGTATGCTTCCATTCCGACAAAAAAGATCGTCCGACGGGTGTAACCCCTGTCGTCACTACGACTTAGGGCTGACGCATTTCAAGTCTTTATGGCCCGGCGATGGCATTTGCGCACACCTGACCGCGTCAGCCCAACAAAATCTTGCTCTGCTGCGCTGCGATATGCATAAGCGATGACGACCGTGGGAGGATCGATCATGGCTGGCGAAGTACCGCTCTGGACCCCGACGCAAGACCAGATTGATGCCTCGCCCTTGACCGCCTTCATGAAGGTTGCGGCAGCGAACACCGGCAATCCATTTTCATCCTACGCCGATCTTCACCGCTGGTCGGTCGAGAACCGGGAATCTTTCTGGGATCTTGTCTGGGATTTCTGCGGTCTTGAAGGCGACAAAGGCGAACGACTGCTGCTCGATGGCGAGAGGATGCCCGGCGCTTCTTTCTTCCCCGACGCTTCGCTGAATTTCGCCGAGAACCTTCTGAAAAAAACCGGTGCCGGCGAGGCAATCGTCTTCCGCGGCGAGGACAAGGTCGAGAGGCGGCTGTCGTGGAACGAACTGCATGGCCTAGTCTCGCGCCTGCAGCAGCTCTTCCTGTCGCTCAAGGTGAAGAAGGGTGACCGTATCGCTGCGATGATACCCAACATGCCCGAAGCCGTCGCCGCCATGCTGGCCGCCGCCTCGATCGGTGCGGTGTGGTCATCCTGTTCTCCCGATTTCGGCGAGCAGGGTGTGCTCGACCGGTTCGGCCAGATCGAACCTGTCATCTTCATCGCGCCGGACGGCTATTGGTACAATGGCAAGGCGATCGAGGTCGCCGACAAGGTCAAGGCGGTCGCGGCCAAGCTCGGCAGCGTTCGCAAGGTCCTGCTCGTCGACTATCTCGGCACCTCCGCCGATGTTGCCGATACCATCGGCAAGGCGGTGGCGATGGAGGAGGCGCTGTCGCCCTTCGCCGTCAAATCCGTCATCTTCGAGCGGCTGCCATTTTCGCATCCGCTTTACATCCTGTTTTCGTCCGGCACCACCGGCATTCCCAAATGCATCGTCCATTCGGCCGGCGGCACGCTGATCCAGCATGTCAAGGAACACCGGCTGCATGCCGGCCTCGGGGACGGCGACCGCTTCTTCTATTTCACCACCTGCGGCTGGATGATGTGGAACTGGCTGGTATCGGGTCTGGCCTCCGGCGCCACGCTGCTGCTTTATGACGGCTCTCCCTTCCACCCCGACGGCAACGTGCTGTTCGATTTCGCCGATGCCGAGAAGATGACCTTCTTCGGCACCTCGGCCAAGTTCATCGATTCTGTGCGCAAGGCCGGCCTCAAGCCGATCCGCAGCCATGATCTGTCGACGGTGCGCGCCATCTCCTCCACCGGGTCGCCGCTTTCGCCCGAGGATTTCCGCTTCGTCTATGACGGCATCAAGAAGGACGTGCATCTGGCCTCGGTTTCCGGAGGCACGGACATCGTCTCCTGCTTCGTCCTCGGCGTGCCGATCGAGCCGGTCTGGACCGGGGAGATCCAGGGGCCGGGCCTCGGCCTCGCCGTCGATGTCTGGGACGATGACGGCAAGCCGGTCAGGCAGGAGAAGGGAGAACTGGTTTGCACCAGGGCTTTCCCGTCCATGCCGATCGGCTTCTGGAACGATCCCGACGGCAAGAAATACCAGGCGGCCTATTTCGAGCGTTTCGACAATGTCTGGTGTCATGGCGATTTCGCCGAATGGACCGATCATGGTGGCATGGTCATCCACGGCCGCTCGGACGCGACGCTCAATCCAGGTGGCGTGCGCATCGGCACGGCGGAGATCTACAACCAGGTCGAACAGATGCCGGAAATCCTGGAGGCGCTGTGCATCGGCCAGGATTTCGACAATGACGTGCGCGTCGTGCTGTTCGTGCGGCTGGCCGCGGGTGTCCAATTGGACGAGGACCTGGAAAAACGCATCCGCGCCAAGATACGCAGCGGCGCCAGCCCTCGCCACGTTCCGGCCAGGATCGTCGCCGTATCGGATATCCCCCGCACCAAGTCGGGCAAGATCACCGAACTCGCCGTGCGCGACGTCGTGCACGGCCGTGCCATCAAAAATAGGGAAGCGCTCGCCAACCCCGAAGCGCTGGAACTGTTCAGGAACCTGCCGCAGCTCGCCGAGTGACCGGTTAACGAAATATGTCGCGCGAATTTACCTAGATTTCACGAGTGGTACACATTCGTAAATTTTTTGGCGACCCGGTAAGGACTTGTTAAGGCCCGGCGTCGATAGTCGCATGTAACTTGAGGGAGAAATCCCGTTCCTCAGCCCCCGAGGATCTGAATTCAGCTCAAGCCCCCGTTGTGACAGCAATCTCATCTCTCAAGGCGTCCTTTGGACGCCTTTTTCTTTTGGACTTTCTACTCCGCCAGCACCCGGGTCGAGGGGAACGCAACCTCCACCAGCGTGCCTTCGCCGGGCGTCGAATTGATGGTGAAGCGGGCCCGGTTGGCTTCCACCATCGCCTTGGTCAGCGGCAGGCCAAGGCCAGTGCCG
This sequence comes from Mesorhizobium sp. Cs1321R2N1, assembly GCF_037179725.1. NCBI lineage: Bacteria > Pseudomonadati > Pseudomonadota > Alphaproteobacteria > Hyphomicrobiales > Phyllobacteriaceae > Mesorhizobium > Mesorhizobium sp. Cs1321R2N1. The sequence continues at coordinate 2,928 of NZ_JAPYKP010000091.1, forward strand.
TCGCCGCGCCCGCGCTTCAGGGCGTTGATTTGCTTGAATGGCTTCAGCGCCTGCTCGATCTCGGACTGGCTCATGCCGATGCCGGTGTCACGCACCCGCATGACGACGTCGCCCGAGGTCTCGTAGGCGGTCGAGACGATCACCTGGCCGCCGGCCTGCGTATAGCGGACGGCGTTGGACAGGATGTTGAGCGCGATCTGGCGCACGCTGCGCAGGTCGGCCACCACTTCCGGCAGCCGCGAGGCGAAGCTGGAGCGGATGATGACCCGTTCGCGGTTGGCCTGCGGCTGCATCATCGCCACGGTTTCGGCCAGCGTATCGTTGAGCGACACCGCCTCATAAGCCATTTCCTGCTGGCCGGCCTCGATCTTCGAGATGTCCAGGAGGTCATTCACCAGATCGAGCACGTGGTTGCCCGAGCGGTTGATGTCGCGCAGATAGTCGCGGTAGCGGTCATTGGCGACCGGCCCGAACTTCTCGTCGACCATCAGTTCGGAAAAACCGATGATGGCGTTGAGCGGCGTGCGAATCTCGTGGCTGATGCGGGCGAGGAAATCGGTCTTCTGCGAGGAAGCGCGTTCGGCCACCGCACGCGCTTGGGTGAGATCCTCCTCGGCTCTCTTCCATTGCGTGATGTCGCGCACCACGGCGCAGAAGCCGCTGTCGTTGGGCAGCCGGCCGATGGTCATGAACAGTGGGATGAAGCGCCCCTGTGCTTCGCGGCCGATCACCTCGCGGCCATCATTCAAGACGCTCGCCACGCCAGGCTCCAACAGGCCGGTGAGATAGTCGCGCGCCGCGCGCTGGCTCTCGATCGCAAACAGCGAGGCGAACGGCTTGCCGGTCACCTCGTCGCTGTCGAAACCGAACAGCGCTTCGGCCGGGCGGCTGATCGAACGGATGGTGCCGTCGCTGCCGATCAGCACGACCCCGTCTGTGGCGGTGTCGATGATGGTGCGCATCTCGGCGATGCGTGCCTTGAGCTCGGAAATATCGGGCTGCGTCGGCTCCTCGCCGATCACGTGCAGGGCCACAGGCGCATCAACCTCGCCGGAGCGGCGCACGACCAGCATCAGGGCCTTGCCGTCGCGCCAGGGCACGGAGCGCAGGATGGCATCGATAGGGAATTCCTGTCCGTCGCGCGTCTTCAGCCGCAGCGCCCGGTCGCTGCCGTCGGAGGCGTCGTCATCGGCATAAGGGTCGGCAAACAGAGCGCCGAGGCCGCCCGCATCCTCCAGGTCCTCCAGTGTCGCGTACCCGGTCAGGTCGAGGAATTCCTCGTTTGCATAGTGCAACTGGTCGCCCGAATGGATGATGAGCGGCACCGGCAGCTTGCCGAGCAGTGATGTATCCGGCGTCTTGTTTTCGGCACCGACGGAAAAAGCCGACGGCATGAATCCTTCGGTTTTGAGCGGCGGCACTTGCAGGCGCGGCCGCTCGGCAAATGTCTCGGTCGCCTCATGCCCGCCGCCGGTTCCGCCGGTGGTCGCAATCGTTTCCTCGCCGGATGCAGTCGCTTGCTCGCCGGCCCAGTCCTCATCGTCCTCGGCGTCGCGAAAATCATCTGACGTCATGCTGTCGTCATCGGCCGGCGGTGCCTTGGCAGGTCCTGCCTGCGCTGCCGCCTCGCCGATTATCTCCTGTGCCTCGGGCGCTGACGCCTCGTCGCTGCCGTCGGCGGCATGGGCAGGCTCGTCCTCCTTATCGGCATAGTCGAGCAGGGAGCCCGAAGTCCTCGGCGGCGGGGATTCGGAGCTCGGCGCCTGTTGTTCGACCTGGTCCGGCTGCGCACCGTCGAGCCGCGCCAGATCCCTCTGATCCTCGGCATCGCCCGGGGAAGATTCGCCCGCACCCGGCTCGTCTTCAGCATCGGGCGCTGCCATCTCATGCGCCGGGCCGGTCACTGGTTCCTGGGTCGAATTTGTTGGCTCGGCATCCGGGGTGGCGATGTCCACCGGCGGTTTCGTATCGGTCGCGGGTTTGGTCGCGTCGTGCGGCTCCGGCAAAGAGCCTGTTCCGGCACCTGGTTTCGCTTGCCTTGCCGGCTCGGCTGGTTCGGCCGCCGGCGGCTCTGCCGTGGAACTTTCTTTCTTCAGACGCTCGCCGATCTCGCGGAACGCGCTGCGTTCCAGCGTCGACAGCCCCTTGTCGTTGGCCGGCTGCCGGTGTTCGGCCAGCCGGATGACCTTGTCGGCGAAGCGCCGCTCCGGTTTGGATACTATCGTCAGCGCCGGCACTTCGCCCTTGAACGGATCCGATGCCTTTGGCTCTTCAGCCTTCGGCTCCTCAGGCAGCGTCTTCACGGCCTCCGGTTTCTGTGCCGCCGGCATCTCGCCATTGGGTACCAATGCCATGCCGATCGCTTCCGGATCGACGACCGCATCCCCGGTTCGCGCGACGCCGAAGCCGCGGAAGCCTTCGAAGGCGCGGCTGCGGCCATAGACGGGCAATGCCGCCAGATCGACCGGGACCTTCAGGTCGGTGCCGACGACGGGCCACAGCACCGAGCGGCCGGACCAGGTGTCGCGCCGCTCCAGCAGGCCGGCGATCTCGCCGGACGCATCAAGGCCGAAAGCCGCCGCGACATCCCTGAAGCGTCGGCCGATCACGTCGGCGGCCGGATGACCGACGACATCGGCGAATTCCGGTGACAGCGCGCTGAACTTGCCCTCGGCATCGGTACGCCAGACAAAACGTATCGGTGCCGCCGAGCGGCCTATCGTCCGGGTGGCCGAAGCTGTAGTCGGAGCTGCCGGGGAGGCGACCTCGTCCTGCTTCGCGCTGTCCGCCGAAGCCTCGGTGCCGGCCGCCTCGGCCACGCTTTTCGGTTCCGGCGCGTTGTCTTCTCCGGCATTGAAATACCAATGATCGTGCTGTGCCGGCGTGCCCGCCGCCGGTTGGTCATTGTCGGCGGCGACCGGTGCCGGCCCGGCCGGCTCCTCGATCTCTCGCTTTGCCCGTTCCGGCATATCGTCAGCGACGGGCTCGGAAGGGGCGGGCTCCTGTTCCATTTCGGCCGCCGTCGGCTGATTGCCCCGCCGAGACCCGGATTCTACAGCGGCGGTTTCCGCCGCCTGCATTGTGCCGCCAATCTCCTTGGCAGGGTTTTCCGTTGCCGCGGGCGAACCGTCCGCCGAAGCCGCCGCGCCGGATGCGCTGTCCTCCAGTTGATCCTCGTCGATCACCACCAGTAGATGCCGCTCCGGCGTCAGCCGGGCGAGGCCCGCCGGGTAGGAGGTCCTGCCGCCCGGAACGAGGCGCTTGACGATGCGCTCGCCCTCGGCCGCGACGTCGGCCACCAGGGCTGCCAGTGTCGCGGGCTGGATGCCGAGCGCCGAAAATCCCTCCGAGGCGGACTCGATATTGCCCTTGGCATCGATGAAGGCAATGAAATGGCCGTCTTCGGTCAAGCCACTGATCGCCCGGCTGGCGATCTCGGCCGCACTGCGCGAGCCGGTCTGCGCCGCCGGCACGGCCAGCATGATGGCATTCTCGCCATCGGGCAGCGTCACGGCACTGGCAAGAAAGCCGACGGCGCGGCTGGTCATGCCGGTCGCCAGGCGCACCGTGATCGAGCGATCGCTGCCGATCCGCGGGAAACCGCTGGTCGCCATGATCTGACGGCGCGCGATCAGCGGCAGCCGCGCCGAGGCGCCGATGATCGCTTCGATATCGGGATAACCGAACATGGCGGCGCCCGGCCCATTGGCCCAGATCACCTGCTCGAGGTCCACCGACAGGATCGCGATCGCGTCGCCGGCGGCAAACCGCTGGCGGACCGCGTCGAGTACGGCGACGTCAAGGAAGGAATATTCGGACGGCATGCGCTTGGCGAACCCTCACGGAGCGGCGAATTTGCAGTTAACGCTTTGTTAATAAAAGCCGCAGCCACGAAGGTCCACAAGCCAGAACGTGCAAAGGCTGAATTTTGGCTGTTTGGTTAACGGCCGAAAACATTTTTTTGTGCACTGCAACAAGGATATTGCAATGCACAAAAATTGCCTTTATATTGCCATCATACATGAACGAGACGGCTTTCTGTCAAAGCCGCTGCCGCTGAAAAGGATGGAAAATGTCCAGGACCAAGACTGCCGAGACCATCGAAAACGTTGAATTCCCGAGCTTCGACGCTTCCAAGGCCACCGACCAGATGCGCGCTTTCGCCGAAAAGGGCGTTGAGCAGTCGAAAGAGGCCTACGCCAAGCTCAAGACCGGCGCCGAGGAGACCCAGAAGGCCCTGGAGTCGACCTATGAAACCGCCAAGACTGTTTCCAGCGATCTGTCGCTCAAGACCATCGCGGCGCTGCGCGCCAACGCCGAGGCCGGCTTCTCGCATCTCGAAGCCCTGATCGACGCCAAGTCGCTGTCGGAAGTCGTCGAGCTGCAGACCGCCTTCCTGCGCAAGCGCGTAGAGCTGACCGTCGAGCAGGCCAAGGACTTCCAGGCTGTTGCCTCCAAGGCGGCCGAGGATGTCTCGAAGCCGATCAAGACCGCCTTCGAGAAGGCGATCAAGGAAATCAAGGCCGCCTGATAATTGCGCATCGTCTGCGGATGCAACAAAAGGTCGCATTTTGTCGGACAAATAGATGTGAGATAGTGACGGTCAAGCGAATACCCGGCGGGTGGAACCTCCTCCCTTCACCTCCGGGGTGACCAGCCAGCACCTCCTCCCGCTGGCTCGTAACAGAAAAAGGCCGGCACCTCCTCCCGCCGGCCTTTTTCTTTGCCCGGCGAAAGGTGCACCGCTGTGGGGAAGTGGCCTTTGCTTTGCAAAAGCCTTGAATTAGAATTCATAAGCCCGTAAGGACGCATCGCCGAACGACAGAGCGGATCGCGGAGGATGAACCTTCCACCTCGATCCCGCTACCAACGTTAAGACGTGCCGTTGTAGCTCAGATGGTTAGAGCGCCGGATTGTGGATCCGGAGGTCGCTGGTTCGATCCCAGCCAACGGTACCATTGGCTTTCCATTACTTAATTGAATTTACTGTCTAATCCGGCCGCGCCTGTCGAAATCCCACGCGATCGCGCATTTTGTGCTGTCTATTGTGCTGCAAATGACGCCTGGGAAGACATCGCGAAGCGCAAGACCCTGATGGCTTCCTGCGGCTGAGGCATCGTGCTGGCCTTACCGGATCGGCGTCTTGCCGCGAAACAGCGGCTGGTGCGCCCGCATCAAGGCGGTAATCCGGTCGGCGACTTTTCGTACCGGCGGGGAGTGACGTTCCTCGTGATGGGTAACGATCCATTGGTCGGTTTCGAGTTCGGCGATAGGCTGAGCGACGCGAACCAGCCGCGGATCGCTGTCACCCACGAAGCACGGAAAAATCGAAAGGCCGGCACCGGCGGCCACCAGTTCGCGTACCGAATGGGTGTTGTTGCCGCGCACGGCGATGCGGTCGCCATGATGGGCTTGCAGCCAGCGCGCCGAAGCAATGTTTGCTCCTTCACCGGTGACGCCGACGAACAAACCGGCGGCGATGCCGTTGATCAGCTGGCGTCCGGAATAAATGGCGTGGGCAACCTTGCCGCTCTGGCGAGCGGCCAGCCACTGTTCGTTCGGGCGCTCGCTGCGGATGCCGATGTCGGCGGCACGGCGCCCGATGTCGACCCTGTCGCTGGTGGTGACGAACTCCACCCTTATGCCGTCATCGACCGTCCAGATCTCGCCGATATGGGCGCAAACGAAGGCCGAGGTCCATGGCCCGGCCGAGACGCGGACAATGCGGTCGGGCAGGCTTCCCTCGCGCCAGCGGGTCAGCGACTGCATCGCTGCGTCGACATCTTCGGCGCGCCGCAGCAGTTCTTCACCGACCGGGGTCAGCCGGTAGCCGGTCTGCTGACGCACGAACAGCGGTTCGCCGATCTGCTTTTCGAGCGCGGTGACGCGTCGTCCAAGGGTGGCCGCGCTGAGGCGCGTGGTGGCCGTCGCCGCGCTCAAGCCACCCAGCCGCGCAACGTCTAGAAACAACCTCAGATCGTCCCAGCCGATATCCATTTTGCAGAAATGAAAAAACTCCTTGCGACCGTGGCTGTAGCGCGAAGCGGGCGTCGCACGCAAGTATGCGGGCATTGGAGGTGTTGGACAATCCTGCCTGGCGGAACAGTGAGAAGCGCCTCGGCTGGCCAAGAAGCCAGCGCAACCCTTTCGATCGCGCAGGTGCTTGGCGCGGATGCTTTGCGCTTTCGATCAACCACGAGGGGTATTCCGCGCGCCAAAGGAGACGGTCATGTTGCATGAATTTCGACGCCGCTTCGCCCGCTGGCTTGCCTATCGCCAGACGCTTGCGAGCTTGCGGCATGTCCCGGACAGCACGCTGGCGGATGCCGGCATTTCTCGCGAAGAAATCCGCGAGCGTGCCCGCTACGCCGGCCTGCGTCGTTGAGCCAATGGAGGCGGGCATGCAGATGATGAAGCTTTGGGATGGCCGCTCGGTACCGCGCATCGGCATCGGCACCTGGGCGGCGGGTGGCGCGGCGCGCTGGCATGACACGGCGACCATCTATGGCGAGGTCGACGACGTCAGGTCGCAAGCCGCATTGGCGATGGCCTATGATATCGGCGCGCGGGTGTTCGACACGGCTGCCGCCTATGGCGCCGGCAATGCCGAGCTGATCCTTGGGCGGGCGTTGAGGGGCAAGGACGAAGCGGTCATCGTCACCAAGGTCGGCTATTTCGGCGATCCCGAAACGCGCAAGATCGCTCCCGAGGATGCCTCTGCCGCAGCGATCCGGACTTCGATCGACAACTCGCGGCAGCGACTGCAGCGCGATTGTATCGACGTCGCGCTGCTGCATATCAACGAGTACCCGATCGAGCGCGCCGGCGAGGTGTTCGATACGTTCGGCCTGCTGCACCAGGAGGGCAAGATCGGCGGCTTCGGCTGGAGCACCGATCACCGCGAGCGGCTTGCCGCCTACGCGCCGCGCGAGGGTTTCGTGGCCGTGGAGAACGACTTCAATGTGTTTACCCCGGCAAACGAGCTGATGGCCGTTGCGGCGCGCGAGGACCTCGTCTCGTTCAGCCGGCTGCCCCTGGCAATGGGGCTGCTCACCGGCAAATACACGCCGGCCATGAAGCTGCCCGCCGATGACGTGCGCGGCGGGAATGCCGAATGGATGGTGTTTTTCAGGGATGGCGCCGCCAACCCGCACTATCTGTCAAGGCTCGCGGCAATCCGCGACCTGCTCACCTCGGGCGGGCGCACGCTTGCCCAGGGCGCGCTCGGCTGGATCCTCGCCAAGTCGGCAATCGCCTTGCCGGTTCCCGGCTTCACGCGGCCCGAGCAGATCGAGGACAATCTCGGTGCGCTGGAAAAAGGGCCGCTGCCGGCAGCGGTGATGGCCGAGATCGACGCCGTGCTGAATATCGCCGGGACCGCCTGACATTGCAGTCCGAAATTCGCATCACCTCGGAGCAGAGCTGCACACCGAGCTGATACCGATTGAAAATCGGCGGATGTCATCTGCAAGGAGCTTATGGGCGACGACAACCGGGCACGGTTAAACCGCCAGAACGGGGCTCGGTTCGAATTGATTCGCCAAGTTCAAACCCAAGGCGTACAAAAAGGGGTCGTCAGCAGCACGATACGGGCGTTGACGCTTGGGAGCGACCATCGCACTCCTGCCCAGCGTGAGGCTAGGATGTCATGGCGAAGGACCCCGAGCGGCCCGGTCTAGCGGCCGAGGCCGTACGTGCACTTGCTCGGGAATCGGGCGCTACGGAACAGCAGATACGTGACATAGTGTTCCTGATAGGCTTCGACCGCGCCTCGATCCTCAGGGAAGCTCGCCTTCTGGCGAAGGATCGATAGCCGACGAAGCCTGCGATTTGTCCACAGCAGCTACTGTCGGTTTCATACCGACACGGCCACCCGCCTAGTGCTGGCCGGGTGGGACAGTTTATGTTTTGCCACCGTCCGCTCGTTCGAGGGGCGCGGGCGGCCGAGAGATCCCAGTGCTCTTGCCCAAGTGGAGAGCGTCTCGTGGATCACAAGATTCTGCAGGCCAGGAGCGAGTTGTTGCGCCGGATGAGCGCGGACGATTTCGAGCGGCTGCGGCCGCATCTCAAGAGCGTTTTTCTGGAGTTGCGATCGCCGTTGGAGAACGAAGGCCAAAAGATCGAAGCCGTCTATTTCTTGGAGAGTGGCATCGCCTCGGTCGTCGCCAAGGCTTCGGCGACGGCGGAATCAGAGGTGGGAATAATCGGCTTCGAAGGCATGACCGGTTCGGCGCTGATCATGGGCGACGAGCTGGCAAGCTTCGATTGTTACGTCCAGTCGACGAGCGAAGCGCTGCGGATGAGCGCCGCGCCATTCCTCGAAGCCTTGGAAGACAGCCCTACCTTGCGGCCGTTCCTGTTGCGCTACGTCCAGTATCTCCACATCCAGACGAGCTACACGGCATCGATCAACGCGCGGCACAGCCTCGAGGTCCGGCTGGCGAGATGGCTTCTGATGTGCAGCGACCGGACCGTCGGCGACAGGCTTATGATAACTCACGAATTCCTTTCCGTCATGCTGGGCGTCAGGCGCCCGGGGGTCACCGTGGGGCTTCAGACAATCGAAAGCCATGGCTACATCCGTGCCCGCCGCGGCGAAATCACGATCCGGGATCGGAAAGGTCTGATGACGCTCGCACGGGACTCTTACGGCGCTCCCGAACTGCAATACCGTCGGCTGGTCGGAGATCTCGGTTCAAAGAACCCTTCTAGGCAGGATCGCCCGCTCACCTGACCGCCACCATTGCCGGGGTTGGCGGGCCGGAATTGCCGGAATGGCCGACGTGATAATGCCGGTTTGACGGCACTTTGCCTAAGCTCGCGTCGGCCATTGCGGCATGGGGATGCCGCCTAGCCAATCTAGTGATCTGGGGATGGTCGACAATAAAGGTCAAATGGTTGGTAAGAAGCGTACGAAGCTGAACTTTGTCTTGCGCCGACCATACAAGCCTGGCGCATCGCACATGGAACATAGCTTCCCCCCGCTGGCCGAGCGCCGTTACCCCGCTCACATTGCGGATGTTGGCCATAGATCCCTTTGCAATGCCGGCACCTAGCCGGCGCCGCTCATGGCCGGCACCGGTCAGGCAATCACAAGTCCTTGAACGCAAACTGTTCCCGGAACATCTCAACTCCAGGTTTGTTTGGAGCCCAGATGCTATCTGGAGCAGGGCGGAAAAATCCATGGTCAATTCCCGATCGATGCCGGTGGTTACCAGGCGTCCGATCTATCGGGCGCCGATGGCGATCGCCAATGCCTGTTTCATCGGCACGCTGCTGTCCGACCTCGCCTATTGGCGGACCGCGGAGATGATGTGGAGCGATTTTTCCGCATGGCTGTTGTTAGCCGGTCTGGTGATGGGAGCGCTTGCGGTAATCGCGGCCCTCGTTGATCTCTTCACCGGTCGAATGTTTCCAGTGCGCTGGGTCTATCTGCTCGGCAGCCTGGTGGTTCTTGTCCTTTCGTTCTTCAACGCGCTGGTGCACAGCCGTGATGCCTGGACGTCGGTTGTGCCGACGGGGCTCATCCTCTCCGCAGCGGCCGTGATCGTCTTGCTTCTCGTGTGGCTGCTGCGATGGAGCACGGGCCGCGCTCCCGTGGAGGTGGTCGAATGAGCGCCATGCAGGTTTCCAACAGACACATCCGGCGTGCCGTGGGGTTAGGCCTGCTGTGCGGATCGCTTCTGGCATTGCCTGCCTGCAGCGACGACGACCCAGACCCAAGCGGCCAGGTCGGACCGAACCCGACACTGCCTGAACCGACGCAATATCTGGTTCCGCCCATGCATGTCGCTTCGATCATTGGCTGGAAACAGGACGAGAAACCCACGGTTGCGAAGGGTTTGCAGATCCAGGCATTCGCCAAGGGATTGAAGCATCCGCGCTCGCTCTACACCTTGCCGAACGGTGACGTTCTCGTGGTCGAGTCCGTGGCGCCGCCCGGCGCCGCCATCAAACGTCCGAAGGACCTGATCATGGGCTGGATCGAGTCCATGGCGACATCGGGCGGCGGCACCGAGGGAAGCAACCGCATAACCTTGCTGCGCGATACGAACGGCGATGGTGTGCCCGATCTCCAGAACGTCTTCCTCGACCATCTCAATTCGCCCTTCGGCGTGGCTCTGGTCGGCAACGACCTCTATGTGGCCAACACGGATGCCATCGTGCGCTATCCCTACACGCCAGGCGATACCAAGATCACCGCCCCTGGCACCGTGCTTACGCCGCTGCCCGGCGGCCCGATCGATCACCACTGGACCAAGTCTCTCGTCGCCAGCCCGGACGGATCGCTGCTTTATGTCGGGGTCGGCTCCAACAGCAACATCACGGAGAACGGCATCCAGGCGGAGAAGGACCGCGCCGCCATCTGGGAGGTCGACAGGGCGACGGGCCGTTCGCGCATTTTCGCAAGCGGGCTGCGCAATCCCAACGGTTTGAGCTGGGAGCCGCAGAGCGGAGCGCTTTGGGCCGTTATCAACGAGCGCGACGAACTCGGTCCCAATCTGGTTCCCGACTACATGACTTCGGTCAAGGACGGCGCGTTTTATGGCTGGCCATACAGCTACTATGGCCAGCATGTCGATCCGCGGGTGATGCCGCAGCGGCCGGACCTGGTCGCCAAGGCGATCCCCCCGGACTATGCACTGACTTCTCATGTCGCACCCCTGGGCCTGGCATTTTACACCGGCACCAATCTGCCCGAATCCTATCGCAACGGCGCGTTTGTCGGCGAACATGGCAGCTGGAACCGAAAGCGCTTCAACGGCTACAAGGTCGTCTTCATACCGTTCAATGGAGGTCATCCCGACGGCAATCCTCAGGACGTCGTCACCGGTTTCCTTGACAATGACAACAAGGCACATGGGCGGCCCGTGGGCGTTGCTGTCGACAAGGCCGGTGCTTTGTTGATTGCGGACGATGTTGGAAACACCGTCTGGCGCGTGACTGCCGCACCTCGGTAGCCGTTTCGGATTGTATGCGCAGGCAAGGCGCGTGATGATCTTGGCACGACCTGGTAAAAATCGTACAGTGAAAAGCCATCAAATCAAGCGCTTTTAAATACCTGCCACGCCGATATGGGCGGCGAGTCGGACGGACGAACGGCCATGTCGACAAATCCCGAACCGACCAATGTCGCCACGTCGGTGGACGCCATTCTCGATGAGTTGCAGGACAGCCCTTTCCCGTCGATGCAAGCCGCCATAGCCATGCTGCGGGAGCGGACCGGCACAGAGCGATCGGATGCCGATCTGAAAGGCTTGATCACCAAGAAGGCTGCTGTGCGGGGCATTCAGCTTTTTGACGAGGGCAGCACCGCAAATTGAGCCCAAGGCTGCTCATCTAGGTTCGTTATGTGATGGATGGCGCTCGCGACGAAATGCCGGATCGCGATCTGGTCAAAATCAAAGGTGCGCAATGACGCGGGCGCCCAGGTGTTCGGGCATCGCTTATCCTGACTGCCGAATGAAGCGCGTGACCTTGATCGGTCAGCGTAGGAGCCGCTGTGGAATTTCCACCACATTCTCCGATCCGGGCAGCTCAAAGGCCATGGCCAACCGGCGCAAGGAGGCCATTTCCACGATCAGCTCTTCGATCGAACGATCCGGCAAACCCGTCTTCACTTTCTGCCTTACCCTTGCTGTGAGTTCATGAACCCGGACAGGCACGAAAAGCGCGCTATCGTCCAGCAATCTGCTGATTTCGATCACCACATCGGCGTCAATGTCTTTCGGCAATTCCCGCATGGGCGTCACCTTGGTCTCGAAGCGCCCCGAAGGCGATCAGGCATTGCGCCAGAAGGCATGCCGGACGGGGATCGATCGCCAGATTCATAAAACCACCCGCCCGGCGTGTCACGATAAAACATTTGTACGAAAATAACCGAACCGGCTGGCTCCCGTAATCCATACGTCTTGCCCGAAATCGCGGGCTACGGCATCGGCGCATGCCGCACACCATGGCTCAATTGCCGTCAGCATCCGGGCGCCTGTCACCTGGTGAACTCGTCATCAAGAATGCGCAACGCCTCTTCGTATTTGGCCGTGGGTGCTCCGATCTGCCGCGATTGCCAGATATTGTCGGTCAGATCCGCCCGTTTTACCGGCAGCGCCAATGGGTTCGATGCAGCCCGCCGCACGAATGCAAAATAGTCCTCGCCGTCTCTGCGCGTCATGGCGTCGACCGCGGCGGCGATCGTCGGTCCAAAGCCCGCCTCTTCAAGCCTGGTCCGGCTCCAGCCTTCGCCTTTTTCCAAAACGTCGTGCAGATAGGCGACGACTTTCTGGTCCATCGTCTCGACAGCGTCGACCACCCGACGGCAATGATCGATATAGGGGCCCCCTGTCTTGTCGTGCTGCGATGCATGGGCCTGCTCCGCAATCTTGGCCGCCCGATAGAAAATACTCATCGCATCCGTCTCCGCCTGGCCCCCCGCGAGCCGCAGCCTTCAGGCACTAACACCGTTTCCTGGTTTCGCGGTGCGGCAAGTCCATGCGGCAGCAAAACGCCGGCCGCCGGCGTCGGTTCCTGTCCTTTTGCAGGAGCGAGTTCCCGCACGGGACGCTCGTCGGTTCCGAGCGCCATGGCATCGAGGCCGCTTCCGTTGACGGAGCCGGCGGAAATGGACCGGCAAGAGGGGCCAGAACCAGGCAGCCGATTGGGTATCGACCGCGCTTCGGTTTCGACGAAGCAATGGGCAGAAAAAGACTTCTTTTTGCGATTCGGCCCGAATGCTCTCTTGCGGACCTTAGAACACGCAAGGCTCGCTTGGGAGGCGACGCCCAAACAAGAGCGGCTGCCAAAACAAGAGCCGGCATACCCCGCTAGAATCAGGCCGATGCCGGCAACAGCCATAGGGGAACCACGACAATGAAGACATTTCGAAACTGCCTGATGAGCGCGGTCGGCGCAGGCTTGCTGGGCCTGGGGCTCGCCGCTCCTGCCAACGCCGGCGCCATCCGTCTTGGCATGACGACCTGGGTGGGCTACGGGCCGCTGTTTCTTGCCCGCGATCTTGGTTACTTCAAGGAGGCCGGCGTCGATGTCGACCTGAAGGTCATAGAAGAATCAGCGCTTTACATGGCGGCGGTCGCCGGTGGCGATCTCGATGGCGCCGCCTCCACGGTCGACGAGCTGATGAAGTACCGCTCGGACGATCTCTGTTTCAAATACGTCCTGGCGCTCGACGACAGCCACGGCGGTGATGGCGTCGTCACGCAGCCCGACGTCAAGTCGCTCAAGGATCTGAAGGGTCAGCAGGTGGCCTTGAACGAGGGCTCCGTTTCGGAATTCTGGTTCAACGTGCTCCTGAAAAAGGAAGGCATGACCGAGGACGACGTCACCATCACCAACATGACCGCCGATGACGCGGCGACCGCCTTCATCGCCGGCCAGGTTCCCGCCGCCGTGACCTGGGAGCCGCATCTCACCGAAGTCCGCAAGGGCGGCAAGGGAAAGGTGCTGATCGATTCGACGACCACCCCTGGCCTGATCGTGGATGTGATCGCCCTCAAATGCGATCTCATCGAAAAGCATCCCGAGGACGTAAAGGCCCTCGTCAAGGGCTACTACAAGGCGGTCGAGTACATCAAGACCAATCCGGAAAAAGCCTATGAGATCATGGCCAAGGGCATTGGCGGCTATCTCGAAAAGCCCGAGGATTTCGCGGCCGGCGCCAAGGGCGTGCGCTATTATGACCGCGATCGTAACCTGGAATTCTTCGGCACGCCGCAGAAGAGCGAGGCGTCCGAACTGGTGAACTTCGCGCAGGACATCTGGGGCAAGGCCGGCAAGCTCAAGATGACGATCGACGCGAAAACCATCCTCGACACCGATTTCATCAGGGAACAGTGAGCCTTCGAGAACCGGGGTCGGTCCGCCTGGACCGCCCCCGATTTCCCGGCAGGCCCGAGCTTCGCGCTTCAGAACATCAACGGAGGCCATCCCATGGCACAAAGGCGGACGGCGTGGACACGCCTGACGACCCCATTCGCCAACATTCCAGCCAGCACGGCAACAACACTCGCGCTGGCGATGTGGGTGGTCGTGATCGGCGGCTGGGCCCTGCTGTCCTATGGCCGCGTCGTTCCGAACATGTTCCTGCCGACACCCGGAACGGTGCTGCGGACGACCTATCGCATGTCTCTGGACGGCAGCCTTTTTTACCACACTTTGACCAGTGCCAAGGTGGTGATCCTGGGCTTCATCGTCTCCTCGCTGATCTCGGTGCCGCTGGGATTGTGGATGGGGACATACCGGGTGGTGCAGGCGCCGTTGGAGCCCTTGGTCAACTTCATCCGCTACCTGCCCGTGACCTCCTTCGTGCCCCTGTTCATCCTTTGGATCGGCATCGGGATCGAACAGCGCATAGCGGTTATCTTTTTCGGCACCTTCTTCCAGCAGCTGGTGATGATTTCCGATTGTGCGCGCAGTGTGTCCAGGGACCTGGTCAACGCCTCCTACACTCTGGGCACCAAGCGCAGCGAAGCCGTGTGGCACGTCATTTTCCCGGCCGCGCTTCCAGCCATCCTCGACACGCTTCGTGTCACCATGGGCTGGGCCTGGACCTATCTGGTCGTGGCCGAGCTTGTCGCCGCGTCCAGCGGCCTCGGCTATATCAGCCTGAAGGCGATGCGGGGCTTCCAGGTCGATGTGATCTTCATGGCGATCGCAGCGATTGGGCTTCTGGGCCTTGTCACCGACACGGCGTTCCGCATTATCCGGGCGAGGGTCGCGCCATGGGCATCCTGATGTTGAACGCAACCTCGCAAACCGCGGTCGGATCAAGGGTAACAATGAGCGAGACCATCAAGGTGAATGATCTGGCCGGCTCGGCCGCGACGACCGGGGATCCGCGCTCGACCGGCACGACGATGTCAATCGAGGACGTGACATTGCGTTACGGCGACGCCAACGGCGTGCTGGCACTGGACGATGTGTCGCTGAAGGTGGCCAAGAACGAATTCTGTGTGATCGTCGGCCCTTCGGGATGCGGCAAATCCAGCCTGCTCTACCTTGCGGCCGGCCTCAATGACGCGACTTCGGGCAGCATCAAGGTCGATGGCCGCGAAGTGATCGAACCCGGTCCCGACAGAGGCATGGTGTTCCAGAGCTACACCTTGTTTCCCTGGCTCACGGTGCGTGCCAACATCGAGTATGGGCCCAAGCGCAAGGGCCTGCCGGCGGGGCGGCGCAAGCAGATCGTCGACCAGTATCTGGACGAAGTCGGCCTCGCGCCCTTTGCCGACCACTACCCCGCCCAGCTTTCCGGCGGCATGAAGCAACGCGTCGCGATCGCACGCGCCCTTGCCAACGATCCGGCCGTTCTGTTGATGGACGAGCCCTTCGGCGCTCTCGACAGCCAGACGCGCGGCACCATGCAGAAACTGCTTTTGCGCGTCTGGGAGCGGCAGCAAAAGACGGTGCTGTTCGTTACCCACGATATTGACGAGGCGCTCGTCCTGGGCGATCGCGTCCTGGTGATGACGGCCAGGCCCGGCAAGATCAAGGCCGAGATCAAGGTCGACATCCCCAGGCCGCGCTCGATGGACGTGATCCTCGAACCCGAGTTCATCGCGCTCAAGCGCCGCATCCTCGGCCTTTTACACGACGAGATCGACGAGGATCATTGATGCACGTCGCCCAAAGCATGCCCTCGGGCTCGACCCGAGGGTCTGCGGCGGTTTTTGGGAAAACAGCGTGCTACCAAACGTCGAGCGGACCCATTCGAAAGGCGGGGCGGATCCCTACCTTTCGCCGTGATGCGCCGAGCCAAGGATCATCTCCGAAGCCTTCTGTCCGATCATCATGCTTGGCGCATTCGTGTTGCCGCCGATCAGCTTCGGCATGACTGACGCATCCGCGACCCGGAGCCCAGCCACGCCTCGCACTTTCAGCGTCGCCGGATCGACGACCGCCATCGCGTCCGTCCCCATCTTGCAGGTCCCGACAGGGTGGTAGACGGTCAACGCTTCGGCGCGCAGATAAGCGAGGATCTCGTCGTCGCTGCGGATATTCTTGCCCGGAAGCATTTCCTTGCCACGCACCGGATCGAACTCGGATGCGGCGAGGATCTTGCGCGCGATCTTGATGCCTTCGACAAGCACCATGGCGTCGTCTTCATCGGCGAAGAAGCGATGGTCGATGAGAACATCGCGGCGAGAACTGTCCCGTGACAATCTGATCTCACCCACGCTTTTCGGTCTGAGCACGCAGGTGTGAATGGCGTAGCCGTGGCCATATTCGATGAGCCTGCCGCGATGGCTGCGATAGCCCGGCACGAAGTGGAACTGAATGTCGGGCAGGCCGTTCGCATGCCTGGTTCTCGCAAAGCCACCGGCCTCGACATAATTGGTGGTGAGCATCCCCTTTCGCCGCGCGAAATACTGGAAGGGCGCTGCCGTGATGCGGGGCAGGTTGGCAAGCGACAGGCCGAGCGTCCTGGTGCTCCTGGAGCGCACGGTGATCATGCCGTCGACATGGTCCTGCAGGTTCTTGCCGACACCCGGCAGGTTGAGAACCGGCGTGATGCCGATTTGTCGCAGCTCGTCCGCGGGGCCGATGCCGGACGCCATCAGGATCTTAGGCGAGTTGATGGCCCCGGCGCAGAGTACGATCTCGCGGCTGGCCGCGAATATTTTCTGCTGGCCATCATGGCGCACGCGCAGTCCAGTCGCGCGCCCTTCGGCGGTGACAAGGTCGATCACCTCGCATGCGCTGAGCAGCGTCAGGTTCCTGCGATCGAGGACCGGACGCATGAAAGCGGTGAAGCTGCTGAAGCGCTCGCTCCGATTCTGCGTGACGTTGTAGATCCCGACGCCGAACTGGCTTTCTGCATTGAAGTCTTCGTTGGCGGGCAGGCCGGCACGTTCGCCAGCCCTGACGAACATCCCGGAGAGCACGTTCGGATCACGCGGATTGTCGACCATAAGCTCGCCGTCCGTGCCGTGATAGCGCGGGTCCTGGGCGATCAGGTTGCGCTCCAGCCTCCTGAACACAGGCAGCACGTCGCTGTAGGCCCAGCCGGCGCAGCCGAGCGCTGTCCATTCGTCATAGTCCTCCGCGGCGCCGCGAATATAGACCATCGAGTTGATCGAACTCGATCCGCCCAGCGTCTTGCCCCGGTTGACCGGAATGCTGCGGTTGTTGAGATGGGGCTGTGGCACGCCGACGAAACAATAGTCGTAATTCGGGTTGCCATAGAGCGACAGAATGCCTGCCGGCACCCCTTACCCGCGGGCTGTTATCACTGCCGCCGGCCTCTATCAGGCACACCCTGACCGACGGATCGGCGCTCAGCCGATTGGCCACCACGCAGCCCGCCGACCCCGCGCCGACGACGATGTAATCATAGCTCTCGGTCTTCATGCCAGCCCCTCGATGATGCCGGCGCTCGAGGCATTGCCGCTGCGGTAGCGCATCCTGTTCCGCAACCAGTTCCGTGCCGACACATGCCCGGCTTCGCCCGCCACATCGTGCGGCGCTGCGGGTCCGACCGCTGAAACTGTAGATGCGTCTATCGGCGTGAGAAATTCGGAAATGGTTACGCGTGACTTCGGAGATTCGTTATGGGCGCCCACCGGCACGTGCTGCTACTTGTGAGCGCCAATAACGAGACGACCGGATGACGCGCGGCCTGTCTGGAATACGGTGAAATGGATCACCCGGGGTTGCATCCGCCAGCCGCCGGAAATCGGTTTCATCCGTGCGGCGGGAGCTGTCGAATGGTCAGAAGAGGACTAGGCATGTCGGTTGAGACGATAGACACGCTTGTCGTTGGCGGCGGCCAGGCGGGGGTGGCCATGAGCGAGCACCTGAGCAAGTGCGGAGTGCCTCATCTCGTCCTCGAACGTGGCCGCATCGCCGAGCGCTGGCGCACGCAGCGATGGGACTCCCTGGTTGCCAACGGCCCGGCCTGGCACGATCGCTTCCCGGGCATGGAGTTTCCGCGGACGGCTCCCGACGGCTTTCCCTCCAAGGACGAGGTCGCCGACTATTTTGTCGCTTACGCCAAGCAGATCGATGCGCCGATCCGCAGCGGCGTGGAAGTCAAACTCGTGCAAAGAAATGTCGGTAGGCCCGGCTTCCGCGTCGAGACCTCCGATGGCGTGATCGACGCCAACAGCGTCGTTGCCGCCACCGGACCGTTCCAGATCCCCGTCATTCCGCCTGTTGTCCCTGAGGAGGCTGGCATCCTGCAAATCCATTCCAGCGCGTACCGCAATCCCGCGAAATTGCCAAAGGGCGGTGTGCTGGTGGTCGGAGCGGGATCATCGGGCGTGCAGATCGCGGACGAGCTCCAGCGCGCGGGAAGGCGCGTCTATCTTTCGGTCGGCCCGCATGACCGCCCGCCGCGGGCCTATCGCGGGCGCGACTTCTGTTGGTGGCTGGGCGTTCTCGGCAAATGGGACCTCGAAACCCCAGGACCCGGCACGGAACATGTCACGATCGCGGTGAGCGGCGCGCGCGGCGGTGAAACGATCGATTTCCGCCGGCTGGCGGCGCAGGGGCTTACCCTGGTCGGCATGACAAGGACATACCAGGATGGGCTGATGAGCTTCGCGCCTGATCTTGCGAAAAACATTGCTCGCGGCGACGCCAGCCTGATGTCGCTGCTGGATGACGCCGACGCCTATGTCGCACGCAACGGTCTCGACCTTCCGGAAGAGCCCGCTGCCCGCCGGATCGAACCGGATCCGGAATGCATGACCAATCCGATCGGCGAACTGCACCTGGCCAAGGCCGGGATAGCGGCGATGATCTGGGCGACGGGCTTTGCCGCCGACTACAGCTGGCTGAAGGTCGACGCCTTTGACGAGAAGGGCCGGCCCAGGCACCACCGCGGCGTCTCGATCGAGCCAGGAATCTATTTCCTGGGGCTGCCCTGGCAGTCGCGAAGAGGTTCCAGCTTCATCTGGGGCGTATGGCACGACGCCAAGCACGTGGCCGACCGCATTTCGACGCAGCGCAAATATCTGGCCTACCATGCCGCCGCGAAGCGCGAGGCCGTGGACGCCTGACCAAAGCCGACGACAGCTGCGAGCCCGACCTGATGGAGACCAACATGGCGCATACGCGAATTCGCACCTTCAATACCAAGGATACCTATCCCGAGCAGAAGCTCGACAACGATCTGTGCCAGGCGGTCGTCACGCGGGGCGGCCGCACGATCTATCTGCGCGGCCAGTGTCCGCAGGATCTCGACACCGCCAACACCATCGAGAGCCACGATCCGGTCGATCAGACCCACAAGGTCATGCAGAACATCAAGCAGCTCATCGAGGAATGCGGCGGGACGATGGAGCATCTGGTGAAGGTGGTGATCTACCTGACTGATGTGCGCCATCGCGAAGCCGTCTACCGTACGATGGGCGAATACATCAAAGGCGTGCATCCGGTTTCGACCGGCCTCGTCGTGTCGGCCCTGGCGCGACCGGAATGGCTGGTCGAGATCGACGGCACCGCAGTCATTCCGGATGATGACACAGCCATCATCCGGGGTGATGGCGCAACCATCATCCGGGGTGATGGCGCAACCATCATCCCGGACTGAGCGCCATGACCTTCTCCATCGTCGCACGGTGCCGGCGCACCGGCATGTTCGGAGTGGCGGTATCCTCGTCATCTCCGGCGGTGGCGGCCCGCTGCGCCTATGCGCAGGCGGGCGTCGGGGCGGTTGCCAGCCAGAACGTCACGGACCCGACGCTCGGGCCACGAGCGCTGGAGCTGATGGCGCGGGGCGCCTCCGCCACTGAGGCCGTCGCGATCCTGAAGCGTACGGCCGCTTTCAGCGAATACCGGCAGGTTCTGACGGTCGACGCGGCCGGCGGCAGCGCAATCCATTCGGGGCCGAAAGCGCTCGGCATCTGGGCCGAGGCGCGCGGCGAGGACGTCGCCTGCGGCGGCAACCTGCTTGCC
>NZ_JAPYKP010000092.1:0-22605 GCF_037179725.1 Mesorhizobium sp. Cs1321R2N1
CCGTGATAGGTCGCGGCCTCGGCCGAGGCAGGCCCCGGCGCGTCGAGCACCGCGCGGCATTCCTTGGGCAGGTTGGCCATCGTCATCAGGTCGCGAGCCTTGGGCGCATCCGGGTTCTTGTTGGGCCGCCACGGCTCCTGCGTGAACCACCAGGCCAGCGCCTTGCCGCAACCGTCATCATCCGGCGTCGCTTCCTGTGCCTTGCAGTCGGGCGAACCCGGCTGGCAGCCGATGCGCATGTGGAAATGATAGTCGTGGCCCCAGAACGGCCTGATCTTTCGCAGCCAGGAGCGGTCACCCTTGACCGTGTCGCAGAGCTTCTTCTTGATGCCCGGATTGACCAGGATGCGCTCGACCTGCGGATAGCTCGCGGCCCGCTTCAGCAACGCCGTATGCTGCGGCGTCCACAGCGCATCCCTCACCAGATGCGTCTTCTCGTCGACCATCAGCGTGGCGCTCATGGTCTCGCGCTGCGCCCTGCTCATCGTACGGTCGGGCATCGGCGTCAGCCAGATGTCGGCGTCGAGCCCGATCTGGTGCGAGGCATGGCCGGTCAGCATCGGGCCGCCTCGCGGCTGCGCGATGTCGCCGATCAGCAGGCCGGGCCAACCGTCGGCGACGGCATCGCGCGACAATCTCTCGATCAGCGCGATCAGCGCCGGATGGCCCCAGCGGCGGTTGCGCGATGGCCGCATTACCTGCCAGGTCGGACCATCCATAGGGATGGCGACGCCGCCGGAAAAGCAGCCCTTGGAATAGAAGCCGAAGGATTGCGCCGCGGTAGCCGTCGGCAGTTTCTCGGCGCCGAACAGGTCTTTTGCCCGTTCCTCGGCCGCTGCGGGCTGCGCGGCGAGACCTGCCAGGGCCAGCGCCGCCGCCAATACCGAATTTCTGGCGCCAGGCGATCGCGTCGATGATTTCATGAACCGCACCCCCCGTGCCTCCAACGCCGAATCATACCACGCCAAGCGCCGCGCTTCGATCATCCTAACCCCTTCGCGGCCTTCATCGGACTGCGCGGCGCGCCGTCGCGCCAGTCGCCGCTTGCCCACATATGGTCGAAGGCGGCGCGATAGTCGGGAAAGCGAAACCGATAGCCCGCCGCCTTGATCGCCGCATTGGCGACCCGCTTGTTCTCGCCATAGAAGGACCGCGCCATGGGCGAAAGTTGGGCGGTCTCGAAGGGAATTTCAGGCGGCGGCGCGACACCCATCAGCGAAGCGGCATAAGTGACTACATCCTGCGGCGGCGCCGGCTCATCGTCGGTGACGTTGAAGATGCCGCCCGTATTGCCGCCGATCAGATGCCAGAGCGCGCCCGATATGTCGTCGCAATGGATGCGGTTGAAGACCTGGTCCGGCTTGACCAGCCGCCTGGCCGTGCCGTTTTCCAGATTGACCAGCGCGTTGCGGCCCGGACCGTAAATGCCCGACAGCCGCAGGATCGCCACCGGCCGGTCGATGTCCTCGCCAAGCTTCAACCAGTTCTGCTCGGCCTCGACCCGCATCGTCGAGCGCTTCGAAACCGGCCGGCACGCGGCCGTTTCATCGACCCAGGCACCGCCATGATCGCCATAGACCCCGACGGTCGAGAGATAGCCGATCCATTTCAGGTCAGGCATCCCTGCGATCGCCTCGCGGGCGGCATTCAATACGGGATCGCCGGCTTCCTCCGGAGCGACGGAAATCACCAGATGGGTGGTTTTCTCGAGCGCTTCGCCGATTTCGCCGGTTAGCGCGCCATCGAACAGCAGCGGGGCGATGCCGGCTTGGCGCAGCGCTTCGAATTTTTCCTCGGAGCGTGTCGTGCCGAAGATCGGGGCGGCTCCCCTGTTGGCGCGGCCAAAGGCCTTGCCCGAATAGCCGGCACCGAAGATGAGGATCCGCTTTTCGTTCATGCATGCGTCCTGTTTGGCCGTGCCAGGCGCCATTCCTCGCGGACGGCGCCATCGCCCTCGCTCTTCAGGCCGTTCGCGGCCCGTTCGGCATATTCGGTTTCCGGCACCAGCCGCGCCAGCGCCCATATTGCCGCGCCCCGCACCAGCGGCGAGGCGTCGCCGAGCAGGTCCCGGACGCTATCGGCAAGCGCGGCCTCGCCGGAATTGCCGGCGGCGATCAGCACGTTGCGGACAAAGCGGTCGCGGCCGATGCGTTTGATCGGCGAGCCGGAAAAGAAGGCGCGGAAGGCAGCATCGTCGAGGGCCAAAAGGTCGGCGAGTTCAGGCTCGCGCAAATCGTCGCGCGCGGCGAGCTTGGCCTCCGAAGCCGCGCTTGCGAACTTGTTCCAGGGGCAAGCCGCGAGGCAGTCGTCGCAGCCATAGATGCGGTTGCCGATCGCCTCGCGGAATTCATGCGGGATCGGCCCCTTGTTCTCGATGGTGAGATAGGAGATGCAGCGCCGCGCATCGAGCCGATAAGGGGCGGGGAAGGCGTCGGTCGGGCAGGCATCGAGGCAGGCGCGGCAGGAGCCGCAATGATCGATCTCGGCCGCGTCGGGTGCGAGCTCGGCCGTGGTGAAGATGGTGCCGAGGAACAGCCAGGAGCCGTGCTCGCGGCTGACCAGATTGGTGTGCTTGCCTTGCCAGCCCAGCCCTGCTGCTTCCGCCAGCGGCTTTTCCATGACGGGCGCGGTGTCGACGAACACTTTGACGTCGCCGCCGGCGTGTGCGACGATCTTGCCGGCGATTTCCTTCAGCCGGCCTTTCATCACCTCGTGATAGTCGCGGTTTTTCGCGTAGACCGAGATCGCAGCCCGGTCGCGCCGGGCCAGCACGTCGCGCGGATCATGGTCAGGCCCATAATTCATCGCCAGCACGACGATCGAGCGCACGTCGGGCCACAGCGTGGAAGGCTCGCTACGGCGCGCAACCGTTTCGGCGATCCAGTCCATGGTGCCGTGAAAGCCGTCGGCGACGAATTCGGCCAGCCGGGCCGGCGCCAGCGGGATGGCATTTGGGGTGGTGACGGCAACGGCATCGAAGCCGGCGCGCCGCGCCTCCGCGTCGATCAGCGCACGCAGTTTTGACGCGTCAGAAGTCGAGATCCGCATAGTGCGATACCGGCGACAGGCCGCGCACGCGGTCGGTCAAAAGCGGCCGAAAGGAGGGCCGCGACTTCACCCGCGTGTACCATTCGCGCGCGGCGGGGTGTTCGCGCCAATCGATCTCGCCGAGATAGTCGAGCACCGACAGCGTCGCGGCGGCCGCCAGATCGGCATAGGTGACCCTGCCGCCGGCCAGCCAGTGACGGGTGCCGGCCAGCCAATTGGTGTATTTCATGTGCTGGCGGATGTTGGCACGCGCGGCGCGGATGGCGCCCGAATCGGGCGAGCCGCCGCCCGCCGTTTCCGGCATCACCGGCTTCAGCACGCGCTCGCGCACCAGATGGCGCGTCACTTCGCTTTCGGCCTTGTTGAGATACCATTCGATCAGCCTGCGGATTTCGGCGCGCTGCATCGGGTCCTCGGCGAACAGCCGCTTGTCGCGCTTGAGCACACCGCGCGTCTCGTCGAGATATTCCGAGATCACCGTCGCACCGATGATCGGCACGTCGCCCTCGGCCAGCAGGATCGGCAACGTGCCGGCCGGATTCAGCGCCAAGAATTCCTTGCGCCGCGTCCACGGCTTTTCCTCGATCAGCGCCAGCTCCTCGCCATACTCGCCAAAGGCGAGGCGGACGAAGCGGCAGGTGGCGAACATGGGATGGTGGAAAAGCGTCAGCATGGTTCCGCGATGATAAAGCGCACTAATGTGGTTTGGATTTGAAGTTCCTGCCCCTCAATGGCATCCGCGTTCAGGAACTTCAAATCCAAACCACATTAGAACTCAAAGTTGACAGTGTGGCTCAGAATCCGGAATTCGCGCATCGCGCTCGTCCCGGGTGTGGCGAATTCCGGATTGCCACACTGGCGAATCGCAGGGCGCACCGGTAAGTCTTGGCCGCCCGGTTAGCGGGCCGTCAGGGGTGTTGCGACCTATAGGGGGACTTCGGCGCCATGACAAGCAAGCCATTCTGTTAGCCGTCACGCCAACGCCGAGGTAGAAATGGAAAGCCAGACCATCGTCGAAGCCCTGCTGCTTGGCCTGCTGGAAGGCTTGACCGAATTCATCCCGGTGTCCTCGACCGGCCATATCCTGCTCGCCGGCCATTTTCTCGGCTTCCAGTCAACCGGCAAGGCCTTCGAGATCCTGATCCAGCTCGGCGCCATCCTGGCGATCCTCAGCGTCTATTTCCGGCGCCTGTGGCAGATGCTGCTCGACCTGCCGCATGACCGGCTGACGCGGCATTTCGTCATCGGGATCCTCATTGCCTTCCTGCCGGCCGCGGTCATCGGCGCGTTGGCGCACGACTTCATCAAGACGGTGCTGTTCGAATCGCCAAGACTGATCTGCATCATGCTGATCATCGGCGGCGTGGTGCTGCTGGTCGTCGACCGCATGAACCTCAAGCCGGTCTATCGCGACGTCGAGCGGTTTCCGACCAGGCTTTACCTGCAGATTGGGCTTTTCCAGTGCCTGTCGTTGATCCCCGGCACATCGCGCTCCGGCTCGACCATCGTCGGCGCGCTGCTCCTGGGTGTCGACAAGCGGGCGGCGGCGGAATTTTCCTTCTTCCTCGCCATCCCGACCATGGTCGGCGCCTTCGCCTTCGACCTGTTCAAGAACCGCAACGTGCTGACTTCTGCGGACCTGCCGATCATCGCCATCGGCTTCGTCGCCGCCTTCGTCACGGCGTTGTTCGTGGTGCGCTTCCTGCTCGATTACGTCTCGCGCAACGGCTACTCGCTGTTCGGCTGGTGGCGGCTGGTGGTGGGTGTTGTCGGGCTGGTGACGTTGATGATCTGGGGGTGAGGAGCGGTCCGCACCTCCGCGCCTTCGTCATCCACGGGCGGAGCAAGGAACGCCCCGCCTCAACTCCTCCCATAAAACGCATTCGGGACATGCACGGGCCAGCGCCAGGGCAGCACGGCGACCATGTCGAAGCGCATCGACAGCCTGCCATAGTCCGGCTGGCGCGACAGCCAGATGTCGGCCGCACCCTCGATGCGGCGCTCCGATTCGTGGCCGATCGCGTCCATGGCTTCGATCAGCGTGCGGCGCGCCTTGACCTCGACGAACAGCACCAGGTCGCCGCGCCGCGCGATCAGGTCGATCTCGCCAAAGCGCGTGCGGTGGCGGCGCGCCAGGATCCGGTAGCCTTTCAGCATCAGCGCGGCAGCCGCCAGCCATTCGCCGCGATGGCCGCGCCGGTAGGCCTTTTGGCGGCTGGCGCTCGGGCGTTCAGCCATCGCCGGCTCCGGAACTTTGCTCGACCATGATCTCTGGACAAACGAAACCGTTTGTCCGAGAAAACCGGCTTCCACTTTTTGCATTCGCTGACCCTCGGTTCGGGATCATGGTCTGTCCTTGAGCTCGAGCAGCCGCCGATAGAGCGCCTGCTTCTGGCCGCCGGTCATTTTAGCGGCTTCCGCCGCCGCCTTGGAGGCCGGCATTTCGGCGGCGAGCGACAAAAGCAGACGATCGATATCTTCGGGTTCGTCGGCCTTGGCCTCGGCGGGGCCGATGCAAACGACGATCTCGCCCTTCGGCGTATCGGCCGCCGCATAATGGTCGGCCAGCGCTTGCAGCGTGCCGGTGCGCATTTCCTCGAACGTCTTGGTCAATTCCCGGCCGATCGCGGCTTTGCGTTCGCCGCCCAGCGCCTCGACCATGGCGCCGAGCGACTCGGCCAGCCGGCGCGGTGACTCGAAGAAGATCAGCGTCGCCGGCACCGCCTTCAGTGCCTCCAGCCGCGACAGCCGCTGGCCAACCTTGACCGGCAAAAAGCCGGCGAACAGGAAGGCGTCGGACGGCAGGCCCGACGCCGTCAGCGCGGCAAGCGGCGCCGACGGGCCGGGGATCGGCACCACGCGAATGCCCTGGTCGAGCGCTTCGCCGACCAGCCTATAGCCGGGATCGGAGACCAGCGGCGTGCCGGCATCCGAAATCAGCGCCACGCTCTGGCCGGCTTCGAGTGCCGCGATCAGCTTCGGCCCGGCCTCGTCGGCATTGTGTTCGTGATAGGCGGTGGTGCGGCGGCGAATGCCGTAGCGGTCGAGCAGCACGCGCGACACACGCGTGTCCTCGCAGGCGACGATGTCGGCGGCGGCCAGCGTCTCCAGCGCGCGCAGCGTGATGTCGGCGAGGTTGCCGATCGGCGTCGCCACCAGATAGAGCGCCGGATCGAGCGGACGAGCCGCGATCTCGGCCTGCCCGACCACATAGCTACGCTTGCCCGTCTCGCCAGTCACCAATGCCGTCTCCGTTCAGGCCTGTCTGGCCTGCCACATCCTGTTTGGCCTGCCAAATCTTGTTTGGCATGGCTGGCGCCGGCTTGCAAAACTCATACCGATGTAAGGCAATCGCCATTCCTTCGCCACAGTAGGGAACGAAACCGGGTTTGGCAGATTTAGCCCCTGATTCCCAAGGGAGGACAGGATGGACAGCCTGACGATACAGGACGCTTTCGAGCCTTACTATGCCGGCCGCAGCCGGAGTGCCGCACGCCAGGACAAACGGCTGCCAGCCCGGAACGACACCAGCCTGACCAAGCAGGCCGCGAGTGCCTTGCCAACAGACGTCAGGCTTTCCGACAACAAACCCGACAGCACGACGGAGCACTGACCGGACGATGCCCAATCGCTTCGATATCTTCATCACCCGTCTTGAAACGAAAACCGCCCGCAACGGCGTACCGCAATCTCCGATAGGCGACCAGCACCGTGGCCGCCGCGACAAAGACGGCGCCAAGCCGGTCCGGAGCGGCGAGACGCATGCAGAGAAGGAGCGCGGAAAACACCGCCACAAACACGACGCCTGATCTGGCTCAGATCGGCAAGGCGGCCGCCGAAGGCGGAGGGGCGAACGCCGGCCAGGCGCTCAGTCCAGATATCGTGAAACGGGCGCCTTCAGAAGCGCTATCAGCTCCGGGTCCATGAATTCGTAGTCGTCCGGGATGTCGAGGCAGATCACTTTGGCCGCCTTCATGCTGGCCTTGAATTTCTTCTGCAGTTTCGTCCGGTGGATTTTCTCCATGACAAAGATGATGTCGGCCCAGGCGACAAGTTCGTGCGTCAGCGGAGTGTCGGCATCAGGATTGGTGCCGGCCGAGGCGACTGCGATGTCGCGCCGCGTGGAAAACACCTGCTCGGCGGTAGGGCTGCGCAAGCGGTTTTGGCCGCAGACGAAGAGGACGTTTTTCAAGGGTTAGCGCGCCAGGTCCGCCACCACGGCGTCGAGCACGATCATGCCGGCCGGCGTGGCGCGCAGCCGCGCATTGCCGATCGGCGCCACCAGCCCCTCACCCTGCAGCACCGACAGCCGCGCGCTCGATAGGCCGCGTCCGGAAAACGCCTCGTAGCGGGAGAGGTCAATGCCTTCGGCGAGCCTGAGCCCCATCAAAAGAAACTCGTCGGCCTCCTCGGAGCGCGTCAGGAGTTCGCCGCCGGTGATGCCATGGCCCTTGGCCTCGACCAGATTGGCCCAGGTCTCCGGCATTCTCTCGGCAATCGTCACCACGCGATGGCCGTTCTCGATGAAGCGGCCATGCGCGCCTGGACCGACGCCGACATATTCGCCGTAGCGCCAGTAGGTCAGATTGTGCCGGCTCTCGGCGCCCGGCCTGGCGTGGTTGGAAATCTCGTAGGCCGGCAGGCCGTGCGCCGATGTGATTTCCTGCGTCAACGCGTAGAGATCGGCGGCGTGGTCATTGTCGGGAGTGACGAATTTCTTCGCCGCGTGCAGCGCATGGAAGGGCGTGCCTTCCTCGATGGTCAGCTGGTAAAGCGACAGATGGTCGGCGGCATGGCCGATCGCCTGTTCGAGTTCCGCCTGCCAATCCTGCGGCGTCTGCCCGGGGCGCGCATAGATCAGGTCGAAGGACAGGCGCGGAAAGATTTCGCGCGCGAGCCCGATGGCGTGCAAGGCTTCCTCGACATTGTGCAGCCTGCCGAGAAAGCGCAGATCCTTGTCGTTCAGCGCCTGCACGCCGAGCGAGACGCGGTTGACCCCCGCCGCCCGGTAGCCACGGAAACGCTCCGCCTCGACCGAGGACGGGTTGGCCTCGAGCGTCACCTCGATGCCATCGGGCACCGTCCAGTTCCTGGCCACCGCATCCAGAACCCTGGCCACCGTTTCCGGCTTCATCAGCGACGGCGTGCCGCCTCCGAGAAAAATGCTGGTCACGTCGCGCGGCCCGGTGCGCTGGCGCATCGTCGCCAACTCGGCCTCGAAGGCGGCGGCAAAGCGCTCCTGGTCGACCGGCTGGTGGCGGACATGGCTGTTGAAGTCGCAATAGGGGCACTTGGCCGCGCAGAATGGCCAATGCACGTAGACGCCGAAGCCGGGACCGCGGTCGAGCGCCATGGTGGTTGCGGGTCCGATCATGCGGAGCCAAGCCTGACCGAATCAAGCCGAGCTTGGGCGAATTTCTGGAAGGCGCGGGCGCGGTGCGACAGCGCCGTCGCCTGGCCTGGCTTCCAGCCGTGCTTTTCCTCGGCACTCATCTCGCCGAAGGTTTTGTCGAAGCCATTGGGCAAGAACACCGGATCGTAGCCGAAGCCGAGCTCGCCGCGCGGCGGCCAGACCAGCGTGCCCTCGGCCTCGCCGCGATAGTATTCGGCTTCGCCGTCGGGAAAGGCGAGGCAGATGACGGCGACGAAGCGGCCCGTGCGCCGTTCGGGCGTGGCGGCGCCGACTTCCTGCAACGCGACTTCGGTGCGCTGCATGGCCATGGCGAAATCGCGCGATCCCTCCGGCGTCTCGGCCCAGTTGGCGGTATAGACGCCGGGCGCGCCGTCGAGCGCGTCGACGCAGAGGCCGGAATCGTCCGACAGCGCCGGCAGGCCGGTCGCCTTTGCGGCGGCGAAGGCCTTGATGTAGGCGTTCTCCTCGAAGGTGGTGCCGGTTTCGTCCGGTTCGGGCAGGCCATACTCCTTGGCCGACTTCGCCTCGAAGCCGAATGGACCCATCAGGTCGGCGAATTCGCGCAGCTTACCGGCGTTGTGGCTGGCAACGACGATCTTCTTGCCATCTAGCGTATGGAGGTTTGGTGAATGCATCAAAGGCCCCAGATTCTTGGCTCGGCGAACTCGATCGAATTGCCCGAGGGGTCGCGTATATAGATCGAACGGCCACCTTGCGGCCATTCGAATTCGCTTTCGATGGCGATTTTCTTCGCCTGAAGATGTGTTCTCCAGCCGTCGATTTCAGCGGCGCTGGCGGCAAAGCACAGATGACCCTCGCCGACCGCGCCATGCGGCGGCACTTTCAGCTTCGCGTCTGGTGCGGGCGGAATTTTGGTCGCCTCGGCGTTGAAGACGAGCAGGACGCCAGGGCCGCTGCGGAAGAAAAGGGGGCGGCCGTCGACCTTGCCGAGCTGGGTGAGGCCGAGGACGTCGGTGTAGAAGTGCTCAGCGGCATTGAGATCGGTGACGTAGAGGGCGGATTCCAGGATGGCGGAGGGAGTCACGAGGCGCCCCCCTCTGCCCTGCTGGGCATCTCCCCCTCAACGGGGGAGATTGGCAATTTCGATGTTGTCGCACACCCAGCAACGCTGAAAACCAGCGAAGGCCGAAACCGTATCCGATCTCCCCCCTTGAGGGGGAGATGGCCGGCAGGCCAGAGGGAGGCGTTCAAGCTCGGCATTAAACCCTACGCCACCGCCATCTGCTGCAGGCTGACCAGCCGGGAAATGCCCTTCTTGGCCAGGCCCATAAGCGTCCCGAACTGGTCCTCGGAGAAAGGTTCGCCCTCGGCGGTGCCTTGGATCTCGACGATGCCGCCCTTGCCGGTCATGACGAAATTGGCGTCGGTGCCGGCCGAGGAATCCTCGACATAATCGAGGTCGATGACCGGCTGGCCGTCATGGATGCCGCAGGAAATCGCCGCGACATGGTCTTTCAGCACTTTCGAAACGCTGGCCATCTGCCGGGCTTCCATCCAGCGCAGGCAATCATAGAGCGCCACCCAGCCGCCGGTGATCGAAGCGGTGCGGGTGCCGCCGTCGGCCTGGATGACATCGCAGTCGACGGTGATCTGCTGTTCACCCAGCGCCTGCAGGTCGACCACGGCGCGCAAGGAGCGGCCGATCAGGCGCTGGATCTCCAGCGTGCGGCCGCCCTGCTTGCCGGCGGAGGCCTCGCGGCGCATGCGCTCGCCGGTCGAGCGCGGCAGCATGCCGTATTCCGCCGTGACCCAGCCCTTGCCGGAATTGCGCATCCAGCCCGGCACCTTTTCCTCGAGGCTCGCGGTGCACAGGACATGCGTGTCGCCGAACTTCACCAGGCAGGAGCCTTCGGCGTGTTTGGAGACGCCGCGCTCGAAGGAGATGGCGCGCATTTCGTCGAATTGGCGTTTGGAGGGGCGCATTCGGCCTGCTTTCTTGTCAGTTTCTTGAAATCGTGGCCGGCTTTTAGACGCAAGGGGGGCAGCGCGCAAAGAAAAACGGACCGGCGATCTGACACAGACACCGAGGTGATCTGGCACAGACCCCGAGGTGATCCGACACAGACAGCCCGGGGTGATCCGGCACAGACACCGGTTGCGCGCGGCCTAACGAAGTCTATATCCTTGAACCGGAGGTTTTTGGCCAAATGACCAAGCCAGTCGATCCCGCGTCGCAGTCGCCCGCGCTTCAATCGCTCGACATGCGCTCGCGCGACATCTTCCGGCGCATCGTCGATTCCTATCTGAGGGACGGCGAGCCCGTGGGCTCGCGCAGCCTGTCGCGCATCCTGCCGTCCTCGCTGTCGCCGGCTACCATCCGCAACGTGATGAGCGACCTCGAGCATCTCGGGCTGATCTACGCGCCGCACATTTCGGCCGGGCGTCTGCCGACGCAGGCTGGCCTGCGCTTCTTCGTCGATGCCTTCATGGAGCTTGGCGACCTCTCCGACGAGGAGCGCCGCGCCATCGAGGCGCAGGTGCGGGCCTCCGGCTCGGGCGCGACGCTGGAGCACATGCTGACCGAGGCCAGCCAGATGCTGTCGGGCATGTCGCGCGGCGCCGGCCTGGTGCTGGCCGCCAAGAACGAGGTGGCGCTGAAGCACATCGAGTTCATCCAGCTCGAGCCGACCAAGGCGCTTGCTGTGCTGGTGTCGCAGAATGGCGATGTCGAGAACCGCGTCGTCGAGCTGCCCGCCGGCATCACCGTCTCGCAGCTGCACGAGGCCTCGAATTTCCTCAACGCACATATCCGCGGCCGCACGCTGGCCGAGGCGCGCACCGAGATCGCCCGCATCAAGGAAGAGACGAGGGCGGCGCTCGACACGCTGTCGCAGGACCTCGTCGAGAAGGGACTGGCGGTGTGGGCGGGCGCCGAAAGCGGCCTGCCGGCCCGGCTTATCGTGCGCGGCCGCGCCAATCTGCTCGAAAACGTCACCGCCCAGGCCGACATCGAATTGCTGCGCCACCTGTTCGAGGACATGGAGACGCAGGATGGATTGATCCAGCTGCTCGACCTAGCCGAGGAGGGATCGGGCGTGCGCATCTTCATCGGTTCGGAAAACAAGCTGTTCTCGCTGTCGGGCTCGTCGCTGGTGGTGGCGCCCTATCGCGACAAGGACGCCCGCGTCGTCGGCGCGCTCGGCGTCATCGGCCCGACCCGGCTCAACTATGCCCGCATCGTACCGATGGTTGATTATACGGCGCAGCTGATTTCCCGTATGCTGCGCTAAGGCATTGATATTCAGGTGATGCCGGCCTGCAAACGGCTGATACCTGCGCTTCCGGTGCCACCGTTTTCGACTCGGCCTGACCCGAATCTCGACATACCTTTGGTGCGACACCGAAAGACCGGCTGCAAAGGAGAAAAAGAATGGCGCTGGAATCATTCAAGGCCCAGATCAGCCTGCTGCTCGAAGAAATGGTCAACCAGCCGGAGGACCAGCACGAAATTCAGGAACAGCTGCGCGAAAAACTGCGGGAAATGCGCGCCATGGGCCTGCCGTTGCCGGCCGATCTCGTGGAACTGGAAAAGCGCCTGGACGACGATTTCTACGCTGCCGGGACCTGATCCCGGAAGTTTGCTCACCGTGCGTGACGGAACCCACGGACAAGCCGATCGTTAATTTCCTTCACGACCGGGTGGAGGAAGTGATGCGATTGGCCGGACTGGCGATGTCGGCACTGTTTCTCACGACCGCAGCTCTCGCCCAGCAGGCCGACCGGCCCGTGCTCAAAGGCCCGGCGGCCTTCGGCGACTGGCGCGCGGATAAGCCCGGCGTGCGCCGGTTGATCAAGCCGGAAGACCTGCCGAGACCCTATGTCACCAAATCCGCCTCGAACGGCGCCGGCCTCACGGAGAGGCCGCAAGGCGCCAAGCCACAATTGCCGCCCGGCTTTTCGGCGGAACTCGTTGCGTCCGGCATCGACAATCCGCGTGTCGTGCGTGTCGCGCCGAACGGCGACCTGTTCGTCGCCGACAGCGAAGCCAACCAGGTCCGTGTCTATCGGCTGACGAACGGAAGCGCGAAAGCCGCGGAGAAAAGCATCTTCGCCGGCGGCCTCAACCAGCCCTATGGCATCGCCTTCCATCCACCCGGCAATGACCCGCAATGGGTCTATGTCGCCAACAGCGACAGCATCGTGCGCTTTGCCTACCGCAATGGAGATCTGAAGGCCTCGGGCGAACCGCAAACTATTGTCGACGACATCCCCTCGAGCCACCACTGGACCCGCGACATCGCCTTTTCCCCCGACGGCAAGACACTTTACCTCTCCGTCGGCTCCGGCTCGAATATCGCGGAGGACATGGGCAAAAGACCCAGAGGCGGGCTCGACGCCTGGGTCAAGTCGAAGCCGCTCGGCGCCAGTTGGGGTTCCGAGGCGGGCCGGGCCGAGGTGCGGGCTTTCGACCCCGACGGCAGGAATGGACGCATCGTCGCCACCGGGCTGCGCAATTGTTCGGGCATGACCGTGCAGCCGGCGACCGGCGTGCTGTGGTGCGTCGTCAACGAGCGCGATGCGCTGGGCGACAATACGCCGGCCGAATACGCGACGACGGTCAGGGAAGGTGCCTTCTATGGCTGGCCGTGGTATTACATCGGCAACAATGAGGACCCGCGCCACAAGGGCGAACGTCCCGACCTCGCCGGCAAGGCTGATATTCCCGACGTGCTGATGCAGGCGCATTCGGCGCCGCTCAACATCGCTTTCTACGATCGCAAAAGCTTTCCGGCCGAGTATCAAGGCGACGCCTTCGTGGCCCTGCATGGCTCGTGGAACCGCGGCAACAGGACCGGCTACAAGGTGGTGCGGCTCAAGTTAAAGGACGGCAAGCCGACCGGTGAATATGAGGACTTCATGACCGGCTTTGTCGTCTCCAACGGCGAGGTCTGGGGCCGGCCGGTTGGCGTCGCGGTGGCCAAGGACGGGGCGCTGATCGTCACCGAAGACGGCAACGGCACAATCTGGCGCGTGACCTATAGTGACGGCCGGTCCTGATCCGTCTATTGGCAGCGCCGGCCCCCTCACCAGGTCTCACAGGGAGCTGGTGCAATCGAATCCAGTCCTCAGTAAATTCAATTCCATTCAGATATATGCGATGAAGCGCCCTCATCCGAGACCGAATCCATGACCCTCACCGGATTTCTTGCCTACAGCGCCGCGCTTGGCGTCGCCGCCGCCATCCCGGGCCCCGGCGTCACGGCGCTCGTCGCACGTGCGCTCGGCTCCGGCTTTCGCTCTTCGCTCGCCATGTCCTTCGGCCTGATGCTTGGCGATCTCACTTATCTGACCGCCGTAGTGCTGGGCCTGGCCTTCGTCGCGCAGGAGTTCGGCATGGTTTTCCTGGCGATCAAATGGGCCGGCGTGGCCTATCTCGCTTTCCTCGGCTGGCGCTTCTGGACCGCCGGCATCACGCCCGAAACCATCGAAGCCAGGAAGGGCAAGGGCGGCTTGCTGTCGAGCTTCATCGCCGGCCTCACCGTGACGCTCGGCAATCCCAAGACGATGATCTTCTACCTCGCCATCACGCCGACCATCGTCGACCTGAAGACCATCACGCTTGCCAGCTACGGCATTCTCGTCGCGCTGACGCTCGTCGTCCTGTTCGTCGTGCTGGTGCCTTACCTGGCGCTGGCGGCCAAGGCGCGCTGGTTCCTGAAGTCGCCGCGCGCGCTCAAGGTGCTGAACCGCACCGCCGGCGCCTTCATGGTCGGCGCGGCGGCGGCGATCGCTGCTCGCCAGTAGGGCGTTTCTGCCAAACCATTCCCTGGCCCGGCTGTTTCGAGAAATGCTTTTCCGGGGGCCAGGCGTTTTCAGCACAGGCCCCACTCGGATATTTTCCAGCCGCAGCCTATCTTGCGCGGCTGAAAGCCCTATTCTGTCGGCTACTGCCAATTGCCTGAAATCCAGGGAGCGAAACCAATGAACAAGCCCGTCACTTCAGCCCGCGTGCCCGGCCGTGGCCGTATCTACGATTCCATCACCGACACGATCGGCGATACGCCCCTGGTACGGCTCGACAAGTTCGCCAAGGAGAAGGGCATCGTCGCCAATCTGGTCGCCAAGCTCGAATTCTTCAATCCGATCGCCTCGGTCAAGGACCGTATCGGCGTGTCGATGATCGAGGCGCTGGAGGCCGCCGGCAAGATTACGCCCGGCAAGACCACGCTGATCGAACCGACATCCGGCAATACCGGCATCGCGCTTGCCTTCGCCGCCGCCGCCAAGGGCTACAAGCTGATCCTGACCATGCCGGAGACGATGTCGGTCGAGCGCCGCAAGATGCTGGCGCTGCTCGGCGCCGAGCTGGTGCTGACCGAAGGCCCGAAAGGCATGAAGGGTGCCATCGCCAAGGCCGACGAACTGGCCGCGACGATCCCCAACGCCATCATTCCGCAGCAGTTCGAAAACCCGGCCAATCCGGAAATCCACCGCAAGACGACAGCGGAGGAAATCTGGAACGACACTCAGGGCGAGATCGACATCTTCGTCGCCGGCATCGGCACTGGCGGCACGATCACCGGCGTCGGCCAGGTCTTGAAGAAGCGCAAGCCCGCGCTGCATGTCGTCGCCGTCGAGCCGGATGCCTCACCGGTGCTGTCGGGCGGCCAGCCCGGCCCGCACAAGATCCAGGGCATCGGCGCCGGCTTCGCGCCCAAGATCCTCGACACCACGGTCTATGACGAGATCGTCAAGGTCTCCAACGAGGATTCCGTCGCCAATGCGCGCCTGATTGCCCGCCT
The DNA here is from genome assembly GCF_037179725.1 of Mesorhizobium sp. Cs1321R2N1. Taxonomy (NCBI): domain Bacteria; kingdom Pseudomonadati; phylum Pseudomonadota; class Alphaproteobacteria; order Hyphomicrobiales; family Phyllobacteriaceae; genus Mesorhizobium; species Mesorhizobium sp. Cs1321R2N1. Next base: position 15,226 of record NZ_JAPYKP010000092.1, read on the forward strand.
CGAGGGCGTGCCGGTCGGCATCTCGTCGGGCGCGGCCCTGCAGGCGGCAATCGTCGTCGGCTCGCGGCCCGAAAACAAGGGCAAGACGCTGGTGGTGGTCATCCCCGACTTCGCCGAGCGGTATTTGTCGACGATCCTGTTCGAGGGGCTGGGGGCTTAACCCTCGCATTCTTCCCTTCTCCCCTTGTGGGAGAAGGTGGATCGGCGCGTAGCGCCGAGACGGTTGAGGGGTGTTCCAGCGAAGTGAGGCGTTGGTGTTCCCTGGAGTACCCCTCATCCGACCTCGCTTCGCGAGGCCACCTTCTCCCACAAGGGGAGAAGGAAAGGTCCCGCGAGCGCCTGGCCCGCTGAAAAACTCCTCGTGGCCGCCGGCGCGCAGCTTGAGCAGACCCTGCTTCCGGGTCATATCACCCCCCGGCCCGTGCAAGACGGCCCGAGGGGAGAATTCCATGTATAAGCTTTACACACGTCCCGGCAGCGGCGGCTTCGTCGTCGAGGCGGCGCTGGCGCTGATCGATGTGCATTTCGAACAGATCGACGTGCCGAAGACCGAGGCGCCCGATCCGGCCTTCCTCGCCATCAGCCCGTTGAACCAGGTGCCGGTGCTGATCTTGCCGGACGGACGCTCGATCACCGAATCGGCGGCGATCTGCATCCTGCTCGCCGAGCGCCACCCGCGGGCCGGTCTGGCGCCGGCGGCCGATGAACCGGCGCGCGCCGAGTTCCTGCGCTGGAGGGCGTTCATGTCGTCGGCCCTCTATCCGGCGATCCTGCGGTTCTACTATGCCCATCGCTACACGGCGGATGCCGAAGGTACGAAGGCGGTGAAACAGGCGGCGGTCGCCGAGATGGACCGCGGTTTTGCCGTCGTCGATGCCGCCTTGCGCGGCCGTGACTGGCTCGCCGGCGACAAGATGTCGGTGGCCGACATCTATCTCGTCATGCTGGTGGCCTGGCATCCCGACATCGACAGAGCGCGGGCCGCCTGGCCTGATATCGAGCGCCTCTGGGCACGATTGCGGGAGCATCCGCTTATGAAGACGCTCAACACATCGCACGAGATGTGGCCGGCCTGAACGGACGGACCGAAAGGCCCCGCGCTCCAGGATATCACTGTGTTAGCGCGGTGCGTTTTTCCTGCAGGAAGCGGCGCACCGCCGGATCGCGCTCGAGGCCGATCGCGCGATCATAGGCTTCGACCGCCTGCGGTCCCTGGCCGAGCCTGGCCAGCAGGCCGGCACGCGCGGCCCAGTAGGGCTGGTAGTCATTGAGCCGCTTGTCGTCACCCAGCACGTAAAGGGTCGCCAATCCCGCCACCGCGCCCTCCGTCTCGGCGATCGCCACCGCGCGGTTGATTGCCACCACCGGCGACCCCGCGATCGAAAACAGCGCGTCGTAGAGCTCGCGGATCGCGATCCAGTCGGTGCGGCCGGTCAGCCGCCGCGCCGCATGGACGGACTGTACCGCCGCCTCCAGCTGGTAGCGGCCGATGACGCCCTTGGTCGCGGCGCCGCGAAGACATGCTTCGGCCTCGTCGACCAGGGCATGGTCCCAGAGTGCATGATCCTGCTCGGCAAGCGGCACATAATCTCCGGCCGGGTCTCGCCGCGCCGCACGGCGCGCCTCAGCGAACAGCATCAGCGACAGCAGGCCCAGCGCCTCCGGTTCGTCCGGCAGCAGCGAGGCCACCAGCCGGCCGAGCCAGATCCCTTCGGTGGCGAGGTTGCGGCGCCGCGTCTCGGTACCGGCCGGATCGGACCAGCCCTCCGTGAAAGCGGCGTAGATCGCCTCCAGCACCGCGTCCAGCCTTTCACCGAGTTCGGTCCGCTCCGGCACGCGGAACGGAATGCCGGTCTCGCGGATGCGGCTCTTGGCGCGCACCAGGCGCTGGCCCATCGTGGCCGGCGAGAGCAGGAAGGCGGAAGCGATCGTCGCGGCATCGAAACCGAGGATGGTCTGCAGGATCAGCGGTGCCCGCACGCCGGATTCGATCGCCGGATGGGCGCAGGCGAACATCAGCCGCAATCGTTCGTCCGGCAGGTCCTCGTCGGTCATGCGTGCCTCCGCTTCCTCGGCAATCAGCTTGAGATGGTCACGGCCGGCTTCGCTGGTCAGCCGCCGCCGCACCGCATCGACACGCCGCCGCCTGGCTACGGCGAGCAACCAGGCTTCCGGCTTTTCCGGCACGCCGGTGCGCGGCCAGCGTTCAAGTGCCGCCGCAAAGGCGTCGGCCAGCGCATCCTCCGCGGCGGCCACGTCGCGCGTGCGCGCGGCGAGCCAGGCAACCAGCTTGCCATAGCTTTCCCGGGCGGCGGCCTCGGCGGCCGCCCGGGCGATATCCGGGCGACTGTCCATCACGCCGTCATTTCTTGGGCATATAGTCGGCCATTTCCCAGATCGGCCGCAACTCGACCGTGCCGGTGCTGGCCGCCGGGCAGCGCGCCGCCCAGTCGATGGCGGTATCGATATCGGCCGCCTCGATCATGTAGAAGCCGGCAAGCTGCTCCTTGGTGTCGGCATAGGGACCATCGATCACGTTGGTTTTGCCGTCGGCGATCCGCACCGAGGTCGTCGCCTGGGTCGGGCGCAGCCTTTCGCCGGCCAGCCACGCGCCGGACTTCTTCAACGCTTCGGTATAGGCGGCATAGGCCGCGCTCATCTGCTGGGCTTTCTCGACCGGCGTGTTCGCCAGCGCGGCTTCATCGTTGTTGATCAAAAGCATGTATCGCATGGGTCTTCTCCCGTGGTTTGGAAGGCCGCTTCGTTGCGGGCCGAACGTATGTCGCGCGTCGGCGACCGATTTCGACAGGTTGCGGAAAAAACTTTCGGCTCCGGCCGCGCCTTGCGCAAGCGGGTATGTGTTTGGCGACCTCTCAACCATTCGTCTAACGCGTGGAATTGCGGGTTGGCATTTCCCTTTCGCTGTCTAAACTCGCCTCTGTCCGCATCAGGGAGGTGATGCGGCCACTATTTCAGGGAGGAAACCAGATGTTGAATTTCAGAACGAAATTCGTTGCTGCCGGCGCGATGGCGCTCTCACTTGGCCTTGGTGCGGTGTCGGCCAGGGCGCAGGAATTCATCAATGTGCTGACCGGCGGCACTTCGGGCGTCTACTATCCGCTCGGCGTGGCGCTGTCGGAAATCTACGGCAAGGGCATCGAGGGTGCCCGCACGCAGGTGCAGGCGACCAAGGCCTCGGTCGAGAACCTCAACCTCCTGCAGCAGGGCAAGGGCGAGGTCGCGTTCGCGCTCGGCGATTCCGTCAAGATGGCCGCCGAAGGCAACGCCGAGGCCGGCTTCCCCGGCAAGCTCGACAAGCTGCGCGGCATCGCTGCCATCTATCCCAACTATATCCAGATCGTCGCCAGCCAGGAGTCCGGCATCAAGACGCTCGCCGACCTCAAGGGCAAGAGCCTGTCGGTCGGCGCGCCGGCCTCCGGCACCGAGCTCAACGCGCGCGCCATCTTCGCCGCCGCGGGGCTGAAATATGAGGACCTCGGCCGCGTCGAATACCTGCCCTTCGCCGAATCGGTGGAGCTGATCAAGAACCGCCAGCTCGATGCCACGCTGCAATCGGCCGGGCTGGGCGTCGCCTCGATCCGCGACCTCGCCACCTCTGTGCCGATCAATGTCGTTGCCGTGCCGCCCGAAGACGTCGCCAAGATCGGCTCGCCCTATCTGTCGGTGGTCATCCCCAAGGGCACCTATGACGGCCAAGGCGAGGATGTCGCCACGGCCGCCGTCGGCAATTTCCTCATCACCCGTGCCGATGTCTCGGATGAGACCGCCTACCAGATGACCAAGCAGCTGTTCGAGCATCTCGACCAGCTCGCCGCCGCGCACGCCGCCGCCAAGGCGATCGATCCGGCCAAGGCGCTCGACGGCATGCCGGTGCCGCTGCATCCGGGAGCCGAGCGCTATTACAAGGAAAAGGGGTTGTTGAAGTAAGGTATCGCGGCAATCCGACATGTCTTCGCGAGGCATTGCAATTCGCCTGCTTGGGAGCGCATCCAATGAGCGAAACACCGTCTGGAGCGATAGCCGACGGCAAATCGTCCCTCTCCCATCTCCCCCCGGGCGAAGAGCAGGTCGAAGGGTTGCCGCCGGGCTTCGGCGACGGCATCGCCGGGAAGGCGGCCTTCGCCATCGCGGTCGCCTTTTCCGCCTTCCAGATCTACATCGCCGCCTATGGCAGCCTTCCGAGCCAGGTGGTGCGGGCCATGCATGTCGGCTTCCTGCTGCTGCTCGGCTTCGTCCTGATCGCCAATCTGCGCACCACCAGCCTGCCGGCAAAAGCCTTCTTCTGGGCACTCGGCCTGCTCGGCTTCGGCACCGGCCTCTATAACTGGGTGTTTTATACCGACCTCATCCGGCGCTCCGGCTTTCTGACCACGCCGGACCTGATCGTCGGCGCGGGGCTGGTGGTGCTGGTGTTCGAGGCGGCCAGGCGGCTGATGGGGCTGCCGCTGGCGGTCATCGCCTTCATCTTTCTCGCCTATTGTTTCGTCGGCAATCATCTGCCGCCGCCCTTCATCCATCGCGGCTATGATTTCGCCCAGCTCGTCGACACCTTCGCCTACGGCACCGAAGGCATTTACGGCACGCCGATCTACGTTTCGGCCGCCTATATCTTCATCTTCGTGGTCTTCGCCGCCTTCCTCGAACGCGCCGGCATGATCGCGCTGTTCAACGATTTCGCTCTCGGGCTGGTCGGCACCTGGCGCGGCGGCCCGGCGCAGGTCTGCGTGCTGTCTTCGGCGCTGATGGGCACCATCTCCGGCTCCGGCGTCGCCAATGTGGTGGCGAGCGGCCAGTTCACCATCCCGCTGATGAAGCGCTTCGGCTTCCGCTCGGCCTTCGCCGGCGCCGTCGAGGCGACGTCCTCGATGGGTGGCCAGATCATGCCGCCGGTGATGGGCGCGGTCGCCTTCATCATGGCCGAGACGCTGAACATCCCCTATGCCGACGTGGTCAAGGCGGCGATCATCCCGGCGCTGCTCTATTTCGGCGCCTGCTTCTGGCAGGTGCATCTGGAGGCCGGCAAGGCAGGCCTGCGCGGCATGGCCAAGGCGGACCTGCCAAACCCGTGGGACGCGGTGCGACAACACTGGCCGCTGGTGCTGCCGCTCGCGGCACTGATCTACCTGCTGTTCGCCGGCTACACGCCGGTCTTCGCCGGCACGATGGGCCTCGCACTGACCATCGTGCTGATCCTCGGTACGCCGCTGGCGGCGCTGATCGGGCCGCTCGCCTTCCGCGTCGTCTTCTGGCTGGCGCTCGGGCTTGCCGCCGCCTCCTTCATGAAATTCGGCGTCAACATCCTTAGCCTTGTCATCGCGGCACTCGTCATTGCCTGCCTTGCCTTCAAGGGCGGCCGCGAGACGCTGCAAATCTGCATCAACTCTCTTGCTGAAGGCGCAAAGAACGCGCTGCCGGTGGGCATCGCCTGCGCCATCGTCGGCATTGTCATCGGTACGCTGACGCTGACCGGCGTGGCCTCCACCTTCATCGGCTGGATCATCTCGATCGGCGAGAATAATCTGTTTCTGTCCCTGGTGTTGACCATGTTGACCTGCCTGGTGCTGGGCATGGGCATCCCGACCATCCCCAACTACATCATCACCTCGTCGCTGGCCGGGCCGGCGCTGCTGTCGCTCGGCGTGCCGCTGGTCGTCAGCCACATGTTCGTCTTCTATTTCGGCATCATGGCCGACCTGACGCCGCCGGTGGCGTTGGCCGCCTTCGCCGCAGCGCCGATGGCCAGGGAGAGCGGCCTCAAGATCGGCATCCAGGCGACCAAGCTTGCCATTGCCGGCTTCGTCGTGCCGTTCATGGCGGTCTATACGCCGGCTTTGATGCTGCAGGACGCCGGGCCGATCGCCGCGCAGTTCGGCTATCCCGTCGAGGTCGCCTACATCGTTCTCAAGGCGTGCATGGGCATCGTGCTGTGGGGCGCCGCCGCCGTCGGCTTCCTTGCCACGCGCATGGCCTGGTGGGAGCGGCTCGTCGCCTTCGCCGCCGGCGTGCTGCTGGTGGCGGCGGTGCCGTTGACCGACGAGACCGGCTGGGCGCTGTCGCTGGCCTGGATCGGCTGGCATGTCTGGCGAGCGCGGCAGGCGCCGGCCAAGGCATGATCCCGAACCAAAGGTCAGCGAACGCAAAAAACGGGACCTGGTTTTCGCAGGAGATCCTGCTCAAACGAGGAACCGCATGAGCCTGTGCATCCTCGCCGCCGGCAAGACGGTGACGCTTGGCGTAGCCGCCTTCACGCTGGCCTGGACCCATTCGGTGGAACGGACGCGCTGGGAGGAGGACTGGAAGGTGACGCCGTCCGGCCTGCAGGTGATAGAAGCCCGCATCAAGGGCTCGGGGGCCGGCATGGAGCCGCCTGAAGGTGCGATATTGAAAAACGGCTGGTGGCTCTATGCGCCCAAGATGGGCGCGCAGCGTCGCATCCTGCTCGCCGCCTCCGGCGCGACTGGCGATGGCTGGACGCTGTGCACGGTTCAGGGCTGCCTGGTACTCGGCAAGACGGCGGGTGACACGATCTCGCTCCAGCCGTGCGAACCCACCGGCTTCAGCCAGCCGCGATAGCGCACGATCAGGCCGGTGAGCGGATGCGATATCTCGACATGAAAGCGGAACTTTCCGTCCTCGACGGTCTCGAAGGAGGTCGAGCGCGGGCAGAGCCACATCGGCAATGGCAGGCCGAGAATGCTCCAGCGCCGCAGGATCAGCTTCAGCTGGCAGCCTTCGGACACCAGCGCCATGGCGAAGGTCAGCGGGCCGAAGCGCTCGCATAACAGGCGCTCAGCAAGCCCACGTCCCGCGAACTGGCGGCTGGAGAAGCTGCGCGCGCCGAATGTCCGCGTCCAGGTTTCTCCATCCGGGTCGACGTCGAAACGGACACGAACCCGGATGTCGGCGGCCGGCCCGGGGAACCCGACCAGCCATGCCGTTAGCCGGCCAAGAATGTTGCGTCCGCGCTCGACGCGGGCATGGCCTTCGGCCATTCCGGGCCGATCATGCATGGCGTGGATTTCGCCGGGCAAACCTTGCCAGGCGTCGCCGAGCAGATCGGCGTAGAGCGGCCTGTCGGTATCGCCGCTGTCATCGCGAAAGCCGGAATAGATCGTCCTGGAGGAGAACAGGGCCTCGTAATCGGCAAGCTCGAGGTCGTTGACGGCGGCCCTTGCTCCGGGCGCCGGCGCATGACCGTCGAGCGCCTTGCGGACCAGCGCCTCGACAGCCATTGACGGGATCAGCGGCCCGTCATCGCCTTCCGCCAGCAGATGCCAGGAGCGGTTGACCAACGCGCCGGTCGGGTCGGCACCCTGCACGGACACGAACATGCCGCCGCGATGCTCGCCCCAGCGCAGG
>NZ_JAPYKP010000093.1:0-22571 GCF_037179725.1 Mesorhizobium sp. Cs1321R2N1
CATGCTCGCGTTCGCGATCCTTGCCGCCGCGCCGCCTGCGACGCTTGCGGCGCTTGCGGTCGCGGCCTTCGCCTTCCTCGCCGGATCTGGGCTGCTGATGCTGTGACGGCTGGGCGTGCCGTGGTTGCTCGGCCTGTACCGGTGCTTCGTCATCTTCCTCGACAACGACAATCTCGTCCTCGGGCTCTTCCGGCTCGACATAGGCCGGCAGGCTGCGCGCCTCGACGAAGCCTTCCGGCTTTTCGGCCAGCGCGCCGCGGAAGATCGCGTAGTGCTGGGCACCGACCGCATCGTCGGCCTCGATGGTGACGGTCAGGCCGAAGCGGCTTTCCAGTTCCACCAGCGTGCCGCGCTTGTGGTTAAGCACGTAGAGCGCGGTCGCGGCCGGCGTGCGCACCGTGATGTGGCTGCGCGAATCCTTGAGCAGGAACTCCTCGATCGCCCGCACCACCATCAGCGCCACCGACGAATCGGAGCGCACATGGCCGGTGCCGCCGCAATGCGGGCACGGCTTCATGGTCGATTCCAGCACGCTGGCGCGGATGCGCTGACGCGACATCTCCATCAGGCCGAAATGCGAGATGCGGCCGACCTGGATGCGGGCGCGGTCGTTCTTGAGGTGATCCTTCAGCCGCTTTTCGACGGAGCGGTTGTTGCGGTTCTCCTCCATATCGATGAAGTCGATGACGATCAGGCCGGCAAGATCGCGCAGCCGGAGCTGGCGGGCGACTTCCTCGGCCGCTTCCAGATTGGTGTGGAGCGCGGTGTCCTCGATCGAGTGCTCCTTGGTGGAGCGTCCCGAATTGACGTCGATGGCGACCAGCGCTTCGGTCTGGTTGATGATGATGTAGCCGCCGCTCTTCAGCGTCACTTGCGGCTGCAGCATGCGGTCGAGCTGCGCTTCGATACCGTTGCGCACGAAGATCGGCGTCGTGTCGCGGAACGGCTGAACCACCTTGGCGTGGCTCGGCATCAGCATGCGCATGAAGTCCTTGGCTTCGCGATAGCCCTCTTCGCCGGAAACCAGGATCTCGTCGATATCCTTGTTGTAGAGATCGCGCACCGAGCGCTTGATCAGGCTGCCTTCCTCATAGACGAGGGCAGGGGCCGTGGACTGGAGCGTGAGACTGCGCACGTTCTCCCACAGCCGCATCAGATATTCATAGTCGCGCTTGATCTCGGCCTTGGTGCGGCTCTCGCCGGCGGTGCGCAGGATGACGCCCATGCCTTGCGGCACTTCGAGATCGGCAACGACTTCCTTGAGGCGCTTGCGGTCGACCGCGCTGGTGATCTTGCGCGAAATTCCGCCGCCGCGCGCTGTGTTCGGCATCAACACCGAATAACGGCCGGCAAGCGACAGGTAGGTGGTGAGCGCCGCGCCCTTGTTGCCACGCTCCTCCTTGACGACCTGCACCAGCAGGATCTGCCGGCGCTTGATCACTTCCTGGATCTTGTACTGGCGGCGCACCGGCTTGCGGCGGTTGCGCACTTCCTCGAGCGCGTCCTCGGCGCCGACCGATTCGATCTCATGATCGTCTGGATGGGACGAGGATACCTCCTCGAGCATCCCGCGATCATTGTCGGAGGAAGTGGCTTCGCTGCCCTGTTCCGACTGCGGGACGGGCTCGGAAATCACATCGCCCTCGACGGAGGCGGCGATCGACTTGGGGCTGCCCTCGCTGGCCTCGCTTTCATCCTGTTCGGAAGAACCCGCGTCATGTTCGGGTGCACCGTCATGTTCGGGTGCGCCGGCGTCTTCCGAGGCATCGGACACGTATTCCGTGGTCCCGGAAACGTCGGACATGTCCTCGGTTACGGCATCCGGGCCATTGTCGTTGTTTTCGTCTGTTTCGCCGGCGGCTTCGGTTGCCTCGCCGGAATCGGCCGTGCCGGCATCGCGTCTGTTTTCAGCACGGTCGCGGGTCTTGCCGCCGCGCCGGCGACCGCGCCGTCCACGATCCCGGCTCTGGCGATCGTCGCCTTCGCCGTCCTCGTTCTCCTCGTCCTCGGCCTCCTGCGCTTCCGCGCGCAGCAGTGCCTGACGGTCGGCGACCGGAATCTGGTAGTAATCGGGGTGTATTTCACTGAAGGCGAGAAAACCGTGACGGTTGCCGCCATATTCGACAAAGGCTGCCTGAAGGGAGGGTTCGACGCGCGTTACGCGGGCGAGGTAAATGTTTCCTTTGAGCTGCTTCTTGTCCTGGGATTCAAAGTCGAATTCTTCGATACGGTTACCGCGTACGACGACTACGCGTGTTTCCTCCGGGTGGGAGGCGTCTATCAGCATTTTGTTGGGCATTATTTCGTTTCCCCCCGGCAGCCGTCAGCCGCAGCTGGCGGGGCAAAGCCCGCTGCTGTGTGTCTGGATGAGAGTGGGTGCCGGATAATTGAACGTCCGCCGGACGCTGCCTGCGTGTCATGGCGGTGCCGCCCGCAGCCATATTGGCGCGGTTTGATGCGGACCTTTCCATGATTGCGCTTGAAGCCATCGTCACCAGCAGAACCTTTTGAACCAAAGCCCGGAAACCGGACCAGCTTGTTTGCTCATACAGAGCCGGCGCGGGAACAAACCCGGCCGTTTTCCTCACGCAGGCGATTCCCCCGCCACGGGAGCACACCTGCGAAATTCGTCGCAATCACCTGAAGCCTTTTCGCGTGAAGCGAAAGGAGCCGCCTTTCATCTGACCCTGTAGCAGGAAGCTGCGGAGGAGGGCGGTTCCAGGATTGCAGTGATCCACCATCGCTTTTATGATTTGGCGGGTTGGAAGGCAACCCCGATTTCCGATGCCGGCAAAAAGCAGTTCCGTAGCGTAAGCCTGGTTCCGATCCTTGCGTGAAAAGGCTTGGTTAACCTTCTCTGGATACCAATCGTTAATCGAGTTCGCGGCCTAACCGGCACTTTGACGAAACGAGCCGGCGCCTGGCGCCAAAACGGGAGCGACTAGAAGAGAGATGGGACTGGCGGACTTCACAGACAAGGGATGTCGTGTTGGCGGCCAGATTCTCCGAGCCTTCTGTCTCGTGCTGCTGGTGATGTTTTCGTCCGCCTTCTCCACGATTGCCGGTGCCGCCGACGCGCCGCTTGTGGCGAAGGGCTACAAAATGGCCGGCGATGCCACCAAGATGCGCATCGTCATGGATTTCGATCGCGAGCCTGACATCAAATGGTTCCTGCTGCGTGGGCCCAACCGCCTCGTCATCGATCTTGCGAACACCCGATTTGCCATAGATGCCAGGGATTTGAAGCCGCGTGGGCTGGTCAAGGGCGTGCGGCTCGGCGAACTCGGCGAGGGCGTTTCGCGACTGATCCTGACAGGCAGGGGACCGTTCGCCGTCGACAAGCTCGATGTGCTCAAGAACGAGGACGGAACCGGCTACCGCATCGCCATCGACATGTCCGCGGCGTCCGAACGTGAGTTTGACGCCGCCCTTGCCAATCAGGCGCTGACCACCGGTTCCACGGTTTCGACTGATAAAGGCGGCCGGGTCGGCACGGGACCCGTCTCCAATCCCGGCCACAGGTTCACCGTCGTCATCGACCCCGGCCATGGCGGCGTGGACGGCGGCGCCGAGGGCCTGAACGGCACCATCGAGAAGAACGTCACGCTCGCCTTTGCCACCGAGCTGCGCGACAAGCTCGCGGCCGTCGGCAAATACGATGTCTTCATGACCCGTGATACCGATGAATATCTGCGCCTGGACGACCGCGTCCGCATTGCCCGCCAGCATGAGGCCGATCTGCTTATTTCGATCCATGCCGACACGATCAGTGTCAAGGGCATCCGCGGCGCCACTGTCTATACGGTTTCCGACAAGGCTTCCGACCCGCAAGCACAGGCGCTTGCCGACCGTGAAAACCTGTCGGACCAGTTCGCCGGCATGGTCATCAAGGACGACAACAAGGAAGTGACCGACATCCTGATCGACCTGATCCGCCGTGAGACGCACAATTTCTCGATGAGTTTTGCCCATACCTTGGTCGGTCAGCTCTCGACCAGCGTCGGCCTTATTAACAATCCGCAGCGTTCGGCCGGATTCAAGGTGCTGAAGGCCCCGGACGTGCCGTCCGTGCTGGTCGAGCTCGGCTATCTCTCCAACGCCAAGGACGAGGCGCAACTGCTCGACACCGAGTGGCGCGGCAAGGCAGCGCAAAGCATCACCAACGCCGTCGCGTTGTTCGCTTCCGCCCGTGCCGGGGCTGGAACCGGAGGTTGACAATGCCCGGCAGCGCCCGCAACCAGAGGCGGCGTTGCGGGATGACAACACCCGCTGCTTTTATTTCCGACTTGCGGCCGCGAAACGCGGCCCTGCCGTATTTTGTCCACATGGTGGCGACATGGGTTTTCGATTACGGGTTGGGACCGGCTCGAAAGCTTGCGTGGAAGGCGGCTTCGTTTAGGAAATTCCCGAACCAAGGACTGGAGCGGGTATGATTCGTCTCATTGGCTATTTCTTCGGCATCGGCACGACGCTGGCCCTCCTGGCCGCGGCGGGCGTTGCCCTTTACATCGGCCATGTGGCAAAGGATCTGCCTGACTACGAAGTGCTGGCCAAGTACGAGCCTCCGGTGACCACCCGTATCCATGCCTCGGATGGCGCGCTGATGGCGGAGTATGCACGGGAACGGCGCCTTTATTTGCCGATCCAGGCCATCCCGGATCGCGTCAAGGCTGCCTTCTTGTCCGCGGAGGACAAGAACTTCTACAGCCACCCTGGTGTCGACATAACGGGGTTGGCCAGAGCGGTGATGACTTACGTTTCGGGTGGCCCCATGCAGGGCGGCTCGACGATCACCCAACAGGTTGCCAAGAACTTCCTGCTGACCAACGAACGCTCCCTGGAACGCAAGGTCAAGGAAGCCATCCTTTCGTTCCGCATCGAGCAGGCCTATTCCAAGGATCGCATCCTCGAGCTCTATCTCAATGAGATTTTCTTCGGCTTCAATGCTTATGGCGTTGCCGGTGCCGCACTGACCTACTTCGATAAATCGGTGAACGAACTGACCGTGGCCGAGGCCGCTTATCTGGCATCGCTCCCGAAAGGTCCGGCCAACTACAATCCCTTCAAGCACGCCGACCGGGCAATTGAACGGCGAAACTGGGTGATCGGCCAGATGGTCGAAAACGGTTACGTGACGCCCGAAGAGGGGGCGAAGGCGAAGGCCGAGCCGCTTGGCGTTGCTCCGCGCCGCACCGGCTCCTACCTTTTCGCCGGCGAGTATTTCACGGAAGAGGTTCGTCGGCAGATCATCGCCCGCTACGGCGAGAACGCCCTCTATGAGGGCGGGCTGTCGATTCGCACCACCCTTGACCCGAAGGTCCAACTCATTGCCCGCAAGGCGATGCAGAATGGATTGATGAAATACGACACTTTGCGCGGCTATCGCGGGCCGGTGAAGACGATCGACGTCTCCGGCGACTGGGGTGTGCCATTGGGTGCTGTCAAGGGACTGGAAGACGTTCCCGAGTGGTCGCTGGCCGTCGTGCTCGACAGTTCGGCGTCCGGGCTGTCGATCGGCCTTCAGCCCGCACGCCAGGCGTCGGGCGATATCGTGAAGGAACGCGTCGAAGGCACCGTCAGCAAGGAAGACATGGGCTTTGCCATGCGCCATGTGGTCGATGGCAAGACGGTCAAGGCCAGGTCGCCGGCCGACGTGCTGAAGCCGGGCGACGTCATCTTCGTCCAGAAGAACGACGGTTCCGACAATGCCTACAGCTTGCGCCAGGTTCCCGAGGTGGCAGGCGGCCTGATCGCGATGGATCCGCACACCGGCCGCGTGCTGGCCATGGTCGGCGGTTTCTCTTATTCGCAGTCGGAATTCAACCGCGCCACCCAGGCGATGCGCCAGCCAGGCTCTTCGTTCAAGCCGATCGTCTATTCGGCCGCGCTCGACAATGGCTATACCCCGGCCTCGGTGATCATGGATGGTCCGATCACCATCCAGAGCGGCAACACAACCTGGACGCCGAAGAACTATGACGGCACGGTCGCCGGCCCGGCAACACTGCGTTCCGGCATCGAGAAGTCGCGCAACCTTATGACGGTGCGGCTTGCCAATGACATGGGCATGAAGCTGGTCGTCGAATATGCCGAGCGCTTCGGCGTCTATGATCATTTGGCGCCATACCTGCCGATGGCGCTGGGTTCGGGCGAGACGACCGTCATGCGCATGGTTTCGGCCTATTCGATCATGGCCAATGGCGGCAAGTCGATCAAACCGACGCTGATCGACCGCATCCAGGACCGCTACGGTAAGACGGTGTTCAAGCAGGATGAGCGTGGCTGCGAAGGCTGCAACGCGCCTGAATGGAAAAACCAGCCGGAGCCGGAACTGGTCGATAATTCCGAGCAGGTGCTCGATCCGATGACCGCTTACCAGATCACCTCGATGATGGAAGGTGTCGTCCAGCGCGGCACCGGCGCCACCATCGGCGAGCTTGGCCGCCACATCGCCGGCAAGACCGGCACCACCAACGACGAGAAGGACGCCTGGTTCATCGGCTATACGCCGAACCTCGTGGTTGGTCTCTACATGGGCTACGACACGCCGCGCGGCCTTGGCCATGGCGCCACCGGTGGCGGCCTTGCCGCCCCGATCTTCAAGGATTTCATGCGCGTGGCGCTGGACGGCACGCCCAATGTCGACTTCAAGGTGCCTGACGGCATGAATCTGATCGCCATCAACCGCAAGACCGGCATGCGCGCCTCCTCGGGCGATCCCGGCACCATCATCGAGGCCTTCAAGCCGGGCACCGGCCCCGCCGACAGCTACTGGGTGATCGGCATGGGCGCCGATGGCTCCAACGCTTCCGGCGGCGCACTGTCGCCGCAGGCCAACCAGGCCATCCAGGACGGCGGCGGCGGCCTTTACTGACGAATTCAAACGTCCGAATGGGCCAGCCGAGGCTGGCCCATTTCGCTTTACACATCGCGGCACCGTCCCTATGTATCGCGCCGACCGAAGCGTCATTCAGCAACAGGACAAAATATCAGGCCATGCGCGCGGAAACGCAGAATATTGTCGATGAGATCAGGCAGGCGATTACCCTGCTGAGGAGGCATCTTTGACTGGGATCAGGCCATAAAGCGGCTTGAATACCTGAACGTGCGGGCCGAGGACGCAAGCCTCTGGAACGAACCGCTGGAAGCGCAGAAGCTGATGCGCGAACGCCAGGGCCTCGAGGAAGGCATCGCGGCGGTCAAGGGCCTGACCCAGGCGCTGGAAGACAATATCGGCCTGATCGAGCTTGGCGAGGAAGAGGGCGACGAAGGCGTTATCGCCGAGGCCGAGGCCGCGATCCGCTCGATGCAGGGCGAGGCAAAGGCCCGCCAGGTCGAGACGTTGCTCTCGGGCGAGGCCGACGCCAACGACACCTATCTCGAAATCCATGCCGGCGCCGGCGGTACCGAAAGCCAGGACTGGGCCTCGATGCTGTTGCGCATGTACACGCGCTGGGCCGAGCGCCGCCGCTTCAAGGTCGAGGTGCTGGAAGTGCATGACGGCGAAGAGGCCGGCATCAAGTCCGCCACCTTGCTGATCAAGGGTCACAATGCCTATGGCTGGATGAAGACCGAATCCGGCGTCCACCGCCTGGTGCGCATCTCACCTTATGACAGCAATGCGCGCCGTCATACGTCCTTCTCCAGCGTCTGGGTCTATCCCGTCGTCGACGACAGGATAGAGATCGACGTCTCCGAATCCGACGTGCGCATCGATACCTATCGTTCGTCCGGCTCGGGCGGCCAGCACGTCAACACCACTGATTCGGCCGTGCGCATCACCCATATCGCCACCGGCATCGCGGTCGCTTGCCAAGCCGAACGCTCGCAGCACAAAAACAAGGCCAAGGCTTGGGAAATGCTGCGCTCGCGACTCTACGAGGAAGAGCTTAAGAAGCGCGAAGCGGTCGCCAACGCGACCGAGGCGTCGAAGAGCGACATCGGCTGGGGCCACCAGATCCGTTCCTACGTGCTGCAGCCCTATCAGTTGGTGAAGGATCTGCGCACCGGCGTCGAAAGCACCAACCCGTCTAGCGTGCTCGATGGCGACCTCGACGACTTCATGGAAGCCTCGCTGTCGCAACGCATCGAGGGCGGCGCGGGCGAAGTGGTAGCCGACCTGGATTAGGCTGCTCATGCGGGCGATGGCCGCGAGCTCGTCGCAAAAGCGGACGTATCGCCGTGCGGTGAGCGGTTGACCACACGCTTTCCGCCGGTGCCAGCAACAAGCGCGCCGGCCATCGCAAGGTTTCTGATTCGGCGTATTGCTCTCGTGCGGGAAGAGGGTCTTTTCCTGTCCCCAAAACGGGCGCGTCGCATGTTTGCCGTTCGTCCGGCTGCCCACATCTTCGTGGCTGCAGGGCGACGGGTTCTCCATCGCGGACGATCTGCGGCAATGTCACCAGTGATCAAGAGCATGTGATTGCGCGCATCTGACGATCGGCCGGCTGGAACCACTCCGGATCAATCCCGTTGTTTGCATGCCCCGCCTGCCGGGAACAAACCTGGCCTGAATCTCGTCAGCGGTAGCAGTATGTCATGCGCGTGCGCCCATATCCGGGCGCTGCGGCTTCTTGCGCCGACCAAGGAATCAGCCCAGCATCCAAACGCTGGGAGACAAAAAGCATTTATGGCCGGACGCGGCATATCTGCGACTGACGATCGATCCGGCCACTGGGAAGACACGTTCCGGGAACGGGCAGGCGAAATGCTTGACGCTCGAAAGGAACGTCTTATGTCCGCTGCCACGCTCAGATCGGCCCGAGCCGTTCAACCGGTCGGCCGACTTATGTTTTCTCTGTTCGCCGTCGGCGTGATCGCGATGTTCGCGCCAGCTGCCTTTGCTCATGACGCCAAGCCCACGGCGGCAAAGCCGCAGGGTTGGAGCTATCCATTCGCCTGCTGCGCCAACTATGACTGTCGTGCCACGCATACCGGCGAGGTGCTGGAGAAACCCGAGGGCTACGTGATCGCCGGCACCGGCGAGGTGGTTCCCATGACGGACAAGCGCATCAAGGACAGCCCTGACGGCGAGTTTCACTGGTGCGCTCATCAGGCCGGTCTCGACGCCGGCAAGACGATATGCCTGTTCGTGCCGCCGCGCTCTTTTTGATGCTGCGCCGGCGGCCAACGCCATTCGGCAGACGCGTCTGCTGACGGACGGTTGTCAGGATCGCTTCTTTATGGTGCCTTGCCGCTTGGGCGACGGACAATGGAGAGGTGATGTTCATGGCCATCAAGGGAAGCTGCCACTGCAAGGCGACGATATTCGAGGTGTCGGAGGCGCCGCGGACGGTGACACAATGCACCTGTTCGTTCTGCTCGAAACGCGGCTCGCTCTGGGCCTATTACACCCCGTCCCAGTTCAAGCTCATCACGCCGCTGAAGAACGTTTCCTTCTACCAATGGGGCTCGAAGACCGTAAAGCATGGTTTTTGCGCAACCTGCGGCTGCGGCACCTTCACCGAAACGCCGGACTGGTCGACCGGCGAGCCGGATTTCGACAATCCGAAGATCAGCGTCAACTCGCGGCTGTTCGATGACTTCGACCTCGACAAGGTCGAAGTGGTGGTCATTGACGGCAAGAATCTCTGGTAGCCCGCCAAGGTGCTTCGATGCGCAACGGACCCGGGGGAAAAGCCGCGACGGCCACTTTTCCCGTTCCGTTTTTCGCCGCATTTCATGGTACAAGTCGCGACAAGGGCTGATTTGGCGCCAGCGTAAGGCGTGACTTGGAGAGGGACCATCCTATGAAGAAGACCGTGCTCGTCGTTATGGCGACGGCTCTGCTCGTGACCGCGTGCACCACCACCGATCCGTATACGGGCGACCAGAAGATTTCCAACACGGCCGCGGGGGCGGGTCTTGGCGCTCTGGCAGGCGCCAGCCTTGGTCTGCTTGCCGGCGGCAATGACCGCCGCAATGCGCTGATCGGCGCCGGCATCGGCGCGCTGGCAGGCGGCGCCATCGGCGCCACCATGGACCAGAACGAGGCTGAATTGCGCCGGCAGCTCGAGGGCACCGGCGTCAGTGTCACCCGTAGCGGCGACCAGATCATCCTCAACATGCCGTCCGACATCACCTTCAACACCGACCAGGACGCGGTGAAGCCCGGCTTCTACCAGGTGCTGAATTCGGTGGCGCTGGTGTTGAAGAAGTTCAAGCAGACCACGGTCGACGTTTTCGGCCATACCGATTCGACCGGTGGCGACCAGCACAATTTCGATCTGTCACAGCGCCGTGCACTGGCGGTCGCGAACTATCTGTCCGGCCAGGGCGTCGATCAGCGCCGCTTCGCCGTCACCGGATTTGGCAAAACGCGGCCCGTCGCCTCCAATGCCACAGCCGAGGGCCGTGCCCAGAACCGCCGCGTCGAGATCCAGCTGTCGCCGCTCACCTGAGCAGAATCGCGTCTCATGCGAAAACGGCCCCCATCGGGGCCTTTTTTTATCCAGGCGTATTTTGGCGCCCGGTTTCATGACGGCGATCAAATAAAATTAGCAATATCTAATAAGTGCTTTTCCGCAGCCGTGGAAAGGATTAGGATCGACGCTGTTCCAGAGGGGACGGGGCGGTTTTATCGGCCGCGCAATCAACATCTTTGCCGCCTCGGTCTTGCACGGCCAGATCATGAAATCTGGGAGGAATGCATGACAAGAACAGCCAGCCTTGGGCGCTGCGGCGTCCTCGCTTTGACAAGCATTGTAGGTGCATGGTTAGGCCTCGCCACGGCTCATGCCGAGGACGCCAACAAGGCCGACATCGACGCGTTGAAGAAATCGCTCGCCAAATATCAGGACTACACCGCCGCCGTCCGCGATCTCTACCTGTCGACAGTCGGCTGCGTCTATTACAGCGGAGAAAAGATACCCGGCTCCATGGATTATCCGAAGGGCGCCATGGGCATCCATTTCGTCAACGTTCCAAGTGTCGGCCAGAAACTGGATCCGATGCATCCCAATGTATTGATCTACGAACCAACGAAAAAAGGCCTGCATTTGGTTGGGGTGGAGTGGCTGGTGCCGCTGACCCCGGACGTCAAGGAGCCACCAAAGCTGTTTGGTCAAACCTTCATGGGCCCGATGGAGGGGCACTACCCGCTGATCCCGAAGGAGTTCGTCCACTACGATCTTCACGCCTGGCTCGATGACAATCCGAACGGCATGTTCAGTCCGACGAATCCGAAGGTGAAATGCGACAAGGCCGAGTTTCCGATGCTGGAGAAACCGACCAAGATGATGCCCGGACCGATGTGACCGAGCAACTGGGTCAGGGCGGTCGCCGTTTCACGGAAACGCCGAACCGCTCTAACTCTTTGTTTTGGCAGCTGCTTCTGCGACGATTCCGCAGATACGGAAGATCGTTTCATCGGCAAGATCGGTCGAGCAGGGTAGTCCCAGTTGCGTCGCCACCAGCATGTCCGTGACCGGCAGAGGCATCCTGGGAAGATGTTCGAAGGCTACGTGCCGGTGCAGACCGCCGCCCCACCACCGGCGCACGCCAATCCCTGCTTTCGACAGCGCTTTGATTTCACGGTCCATCAAACCAGGCGGCAGGCCAATAGTGACGGTGGAGGAGATCCATTTTTCACCGAAGCCTTCAGGCAAACTCAACTCGGAAATCGACCCCAGCGCGCGGCGATAGCCTGTAGCAACGCGTTTATAGGCGGCACGCGTATGCGGCCAAGCTTCGAGCGCGGCCAGGCCGACGGCCGAGCCATATTCGCTGAGCTTCCCGTTCAATGCGGGCGAGGTAGCCTCGCGAGAATTTGCGAAGCCAAAATTGGCCGCCTTCCCAATCTCCTCGATCAGGGAGCCGTCGTTGGACGCGACGAAGCAACCTTCGCCGATACCAAGTGTCTTGGTGGCATGCAGGCTGACGACTGCCGGAACCCGCGATGCTCTCAACGTGTCGAAGGCTGCGGCCGCGTCGATTACCACGGCAAGACCGGTGTCGTTCTTGAACCGATCCCAGTTTCCGGGTCCCATCGGGCAGCCGAATGGCATCACCGGCATGACTGCTCCGACTTTGCCGGGTGCTTGGCGGATGAGTTCCGCGGCGGCCTCGGGCAACAATTGCTGGGTGCTCAGGTCTACATCGACAAGCCAGGGCACGAGCCCTGCAACAACCGCCGCGTGCGCGCTGGCGGCGAAGGTCCAGGACGGCGTCATGCAGAGACTGCCCCTCGCCGGCTTCTGTGCCATCAATGCCAGAGCTAAGCCCAGCGTTGCATTTGCTAGGCATACCACATGGTTCGCACTTACGTGAGCCTTGAGAATTTCCTGGAATCGCTGATTCAGCGGACCGTTGTTGCTGTACCAACGGTTTGCGTCGATCTCACGCAGATAGGGCAGAATATCGTCCGCCATCGGCAGGCGCGGGCGCGCGACCGGGATATCAGGCGGCGGGTCGGGATCGGCATCCCACAATTGACTCGTCATGAAGCCCTGCTGTCGGCAATCCTGGGCAGGTAGAGATCTTCATTGACCGGCAATGGTCGCAAGGTTTCGGGCCGGCTGCTGCCGATCTGGAATCGGATACTGGTTTGCGAGATGGTGTAAAAATGCCAATGATCGGCGCAAAGCAGCACGAAACTGGCGAATGGTATCGCCTCGCGACCGCAGAGACGGCGGTTGCGGCGCCAATGCCTGACATAGGCGCTGCCGAGCGATATAGCGTGTTGTTTGGCGATAAGAGTTCCAGCCAAGCGCGCGGCCATCAGAAAAGCCCCGGTCAGTTCCGCAAGCCGCCCCATGCCAGAGCGTTTTCTCCCGATCCGGGCCGCCTGAGATGCCCGGCTGCGACGGAAGCCCGGCGATCCAGCATAGCCATCGACCAAGCGATCGAAATAGGCTTCAGGCTCATACAAACGCCGTACCAATCTGTCGTAACCTGTCTTGAGGACGTCGCGGGTCATGTTCTTGGGATGGAAGCTGACATGAGGGTCGCTGAGATCCAGTCGGCCTTCAGTCCTCAGCCGCTCGTAAAGCGGCGTCGTCGGAATCGGGCACAGGATCGCAACCGACACTGGCGCGATGCCGCTTTGCTGAATAAACTCGAACTGCTCGTTGAAGATCGCTTCATCATCGGCGTCGAAACCGACAATGAAGCCGGCGTGAATGACCAGCCCCTTGTTGCGGATGCGTTGCAATTTCTCGATCATGGAGTCGCCGCGGACGTTCTGAACCTTCCTGGCTTCGGCCAATGATGACGTGCGAGGCGATTCGATTCCGACGAAGACCTGCCGGAAATTGGCCAGCCGCATCAGATCGAGCATTTCCTCGTCATCGCTCAGATTGATGCTGGCCTCGGTGGAGAAGACGAGCGGGTAGTTGTTCGCCTGCTGCCAATCGATCAGAACGCGCAGCAGTTCCTTGGCCTTGGCCTTGTTGCCGATAAAATTGTCGTCGACTAGGAAGCAGGTGCTGAACCCGGCTTTCACGATCGCTTCGAACTCGAGGACCATTTGCGCCGGCGTCTTGAGGCGTGGGCGGCGACCGAAAATGGTGATGATGTCGCAGAATTCGCACAGGAAGGGGCAGCCCCGCGAAAACTGCAGCGATGCGACCATGTAGCGTCCAGCTTTCAGCAGATCGTATCGCGGCGTCGGTACTGTCTCCATGTTCGTTTTGGCGTCTTGCTCGTAACGCCGGTGGACTGCCTCGCCCCGGGCGAAAGTCGTCAGGAAGCGCGGCCACGTCTCTTCGGCCTCACCGACGAAGCGCACGTCACAGTGATCGACAAACTCCGATTCCGATACAGAGACGTAGGGGCCGCCGACCACTGTGGTAACCGGAAGATCTCGGAGCCGGTCAAGGATTGCGAACATGCGGTCGCGCTGCACGATCATGCCGGTCACGCCAACGATGTCGAAATCTGTGAGGTGTTCGAAATCGATATCCTCGACATTCTCGTCGACCAGAACGATTTCGCAGTGGTCGGGAGCAAGGGCCGCCAGTGCCGGCAGAGACCCCGTCACGATCCAGCTACGCTTGCCGCCGGGCAGAATGGAAAGGACTTCATCGCGAGTCCATACGGAAGGATGGAAACGTGGATTGATCAGACAAACGCGAAGCTGGCGTGGCGAAGGCGAGGCCGGACTGTGCATCATGTTTGAGCCGATCTGGACCGAGATGAGGAAACCAAAGTATCACGCCGGTAACAGCGTGGTATACAAAGCCATGCCGAACGTATACGCCGATTTCATGAGATATTACAATTGACTGATACTGGTCCATTTGACGCGTTGGTGGGTCACTACGAGTCGTGTCTCGCACGCCACGGAGACACCCCTCAAGGAGTCGACTGGCCCGATGCCGAGGGCGCAGCGACGCGTTACCGCATTATGGCAGAGGTTGTGCGGGAGAGCGATCAGGTCGATCTGCTCGACTTTGGCTGCGGTGCCGGCCATTTCCTCGACTATCTGCGCCACTACAATCGCAAGGTACGATACCGGGGACTTGATCTGTCGGCGCGGTTCATCGACCTGTGCCGTCGCAAATATCCCGGCGTGGCGTTTGATCGAATCGACGTGATGGCGACCGGCGCGGCTGTGCCCGAGGCCGATTACATCATCATGAACGGTGTTTTCACGGAGCGCTGCGGCGTCGCCTACGAGACGATGTTCGATGCCATGACCGAGGTGC
This sequence comes from Mesorhizobium sp. Cs1321R2N1, assembly GCF_037179725.1. NCBI lineage: Bacteria > Pseudomonadati > Pseudomonadota > Alphaproteobacteria > Hyphomicrobiales > Phyllobacteriaceae > Mesorhizobium > Mesorhizobium sp. Cs1321R2N1. The sequence continues at coordinate 14,646 of NZ_JAPYKP010000093.1, forward strand.
TGGTAAAGGTATTTCCCCATGCACGCAAAGGCATCGCCTTCAACCTCATGTCGAAACACGTCGACTGGGAACGCGATGACCTTTTTCACGTGCCCTACGATCGGATTGGCCGATTTGTCGTCGATCAATTGTCGCGCCACCACCTCATTCGTGCCGATTACGGTCTCTTCGAATACACTGTTTACGTTTATAAGGCCGGCACATAGCCGGACACCCAAGATGGTGGCGACCGGGCTGGGAACAAGGGCGTAGGGGCGGCATGGCGGACGTGGTCATTTTTGGGGCAGGGCAGCTCGCCGAAGTTGCCAAAGCCTATCTCGACAAATTCGGCGAGGATCGTGTTGTCGGCTTCACGGTCGACGAGAGCTTTCTGACGCAGCCCGAGTTCCAGGGACTTCCCGTGGTCGCATGGGAAAGGCTCGAGGAGCGTTTCCTGCCTGGCAGCGTCAAGCTCCTCGGGCCTCTCAGCTATCAGAATCTAAACGAGTTCCGCCGGGATCGGCATTGGGAAGGCAGAGCGCGCGGATATGGCTTTGCGCGCTTCATTCACCCCTCGACGCACAATATGGCGGAGACGGTTGGCGATAACTGCTTCATTCTGGAAAACTGCACGCTGCAACCTTTTGTCCGCCTCGGCGAGGGCATCATCATCTGGAGTGGCAGCCATGTGGGGCATCACGCCGTCATCGAGGACTTCTGCTTCCTGTCATCGCAAGTGGGACTGGCGAGCGGTGTCCATATCGGCGCATGCAGTCTGATCGGCGGGCAGGTCGGCGTCGACAACGGCATTATGATCGGTGCGGGAAGCTATATTGAGTCGCGTTGCATGATCCGGCGCGACGTGCCGCCAAACAGTGTGGTGCGCCATCCCTCGGACTTGCCGAAGCCCTATTCCAGCGCCCGTATCAAGTCGATGAAGTTTCGCTGATGCCGGACCATCAGGGGAAATGGACCCGGCACGGGTTGCTGGTTTCCGTAAAGGTGGGGCACGGGTGGTGGGCCAGTCATGCCCAGGTCCCTACGGTCCTCGCTTTTTCGTCCCGGCTTTGGCGCATCTTCTTCGCTGGACGCAACAAAGACAACCGGTCGTCCATTCTGGCTGTCGATGTCGACCCGCAAAACGGCATGCGTGTGGTTGGCGAGCATCTCGATCCGATCATGGAGTGGGGCCCGTCGGGAACTTTCGATTGCTCGGGGCTGGGGCCGTCCTGCGCGCTGATGGTCGATGGCCGGGTTCGTCTCTATTATTCCGGCATCTATGCGCGCAATGATGTCAGCTTCCAGATAGCGATCGGGCTCGCAGTCAGTGGTGATGGGGTGAGCTTCAAGAGGGCATTTGCAGGGCCGATCCGCGGTATTGGCCCGGTGGATCCCTATTTTGTATCGACCCCCTTTGTCGATGCGGTCGAGGGCGGCTATCTCATGTGGTATGCCAGCGGAACAGGCTGGGTCAACGTCAAGGGCGTCCTGGAACCGGACTATGTCCTTCGCAGCTGTGTTTCGCCTGACGGCGTGATCTGGGAATTGGGTTCGAGCATCGTCCTGCCTGACGATCTTGGTGACGGCGTCAGCCACACGCGTCCCTGGCTAACGCATGAGGTTGGGGGCGTGCGCTTGTGGTATAGCCGCCGTGGGCGGGATTTTCGCGCTGGGGGCAACCAGGCTTACCGGTTGTTTTCCCGTCGCATAGACACGCGGGATGGAACCGTCGGCGAAGCCGAGCCAGTGATCTTCAGCAATCCGCCGACGCTCGACGATTTCGACAGCTGGATGCAGGCCTATTGCTGCGTCATGCGGTGCGCGAACCGGGACGTGATGTTCTACAACGGCAACGGGTTTGGCGAGGCGGGCATCGGCTGGGCAACCCGCGATTTTGACATGACGGGACCGGTATGACCTTTGAATTTCGTATCCCGATCCTGCCGGAGCCGGAGTTTTTTTCGAACGTCAAGCTGGCTGCCCTATCGCTGGCCAAGCTCGGCGGCGCTTATGCGACCGCACCCATCGTGGTTTCTGCCGGCGGACATGCCGACGCCATCGAAATGCGCGCCCTAAATCGCTGGTCATTGCCCTATCCGGTGACGTGGCGTCCCGTGCCTCACGCTGTCAGCGACCGGGGCTTTTCCTCGGGTTTTGACCGGTATGCCGAACCGGCGCGAGGCAATGCCGTCATCCTCGCCGATGCCGACGTGTGCCTCATGCGGCCAATCGATGACCTTTTGCAAAGAATGCGCGATGCCAAGCGGCCTCTTATTGCCGGAATGCCGGCGCATTTTTCGCCGTTTTCGAGAGATGGTGCGGAAAATGACGCCGCATGGCGCCGGCTTCTTGAGGCATTCGGCTTCGGCGACACGCCGCTGGACTGGCAGTATTCCATGTCGCCGGACCAAGCCTCGGGCGGCAGCCCTGCCTACTTCAACTATGGTTTCGTGGTCTTCGACAGAACTGCGTTCATCGCCATCCAGCAATTGATCCGGCCTTTGACGCAGCGTGTGTACCACTATTTAAAGGATACGTCCGTCGTCTTCTTTTCCGGCCAGATTGCACTGTCGCTGGCGATCCTGACAGTCGGAGCGGACACCTTGGCTCTCGGGCCGGAATACAATTGCCCGAACTCGGACGAGATGCTGGCTCACGGGCTCCGCGACCCTGCTGATATCAGGGTGCTCCACTACCTGCGCCGCGACCAGTTCGACCGTCACAATTTCCTGTGCAATCGCGGCGAATTCGATGCGTTCTGCGGCAGGTCGTTCGTATCTCCGGTGCTGCAGGCATTCCAGCAACATGTACGAAGTCTCACCTACCCATTTTATGGCGAGCCCGTGACGCGGTGACTGGTAAGCGCACCATTGCTGTCATGCAGCCGTATTTCTTCCCCTATCTGGGCTATTTTCGCCTTTTAGCGGCTTGCGACATCTTCGTCGTTTTCGACGATGTCCAGTTCCCACGCAGAGGGCGCGTACATCGTTGCGAAATGTCGCCGGGTCGCTGGCTGACATTGCCGCTCGCGCCCATGCCATTCGTAACATTGATAAAGAATCTGAGGTGGGCGAGCGACGCTCGATCCACTCTCGACAAGCGCCTTGCCGTATTCGGACTGCCGGGCCAAGCGACTACACCGGCCTCTGAGCGGATCAGCCGCCATCTCACCGGGCCGCTTGGCGACGTCACCGACTATCTCGAAGAAGGTCTTCGGCTAGCAGCCGATGCGCTTGAACTCGAACCTGAGATCTTGCGCAGTTCGAGCATAGACATCGACCCTGCTCTGCGAGGACAGGAGCGCGTCATCAGCATCGTGCAGGCACTTGGCGGCCAGCGCTACATCAACGCTCCCGGCGGCCGCGGCCTCTATATGGCCGAGGCCTTCCGGCGGGTGGGCGTCGATTTGCAATTTCTTGAGCCTTATGCAGGGCGGTTCCCCCACACTCTGCCTGCCTTGTTTGGCAATGACCTCACCGACCTTCGCGACGATGTCCGAAGTACTTGCCTCTGGACCCCGTGACCGGATCGTTCGGCAGCTATTTCCCGGCCGCGCCGGTCAGACCTTGGCGACGATGCGCATGAAGGCCGGCATGTCGTCGCCGAAGCCGACTGTGGTGTCGTTGTCCTCCTGATGGTGGCGGGCAGGGCGGTTGTTACTGCGCTGCGGCCTGGTGTCACCACGCTCAGGTGCGCGCGGCTCATTGCGGTCGGATGATTTGCGTTCGGTGTTTTCCGAACGGATTGCATCCTTGCGCGCGCGCCGTTCGACAATATCGGCCGTCTCGGCCACATCGGGCTGCGGTTGAGCAACCGCGGTCGCGGTATCTTCCTCGCTGTGTCTGCCGCGACGCTCGCCGCCCTTCTTGCGCCCGCCCCTGTCGCTGCGGTCCTCGTCCTTGCGGCCGGCGCGGCGCGGCGCGCCTTTGCCGCGGCGCGGAGCATCGTCCTCGCCTTCGCTGGCAACCACCGTCGATAGGTCGCCGTCATGCCATTCGATCTTGGTACCGATCAGCCGTTCGATGGCGTCGATATATTTGGTGTCAGACTTGGTCGCGATGGTGAAGGACTTGCCCGAGCGCCCGGCGCGGCCTGTGCGGCCGATGCGGTGGACATAGTCCTCGGCATGGATCGGCACGTCGTAGTTGAAGACGTGGCTGACATCGGGAATGTCGAGGCCGCGCGCGGCGACATCCGAGGCGACGAGATAGCGCAGCTTGCCGTCGCGGAAATTGGCCAGCATCTGCATGCGCGCGCGCTGGTCCATGTCGCCATGCAGCGCACCGGCGTCGAAGTCATATTTCAGCAGCGAGCGGAACAGCTCCGAAACCTCGATCTTGCGATTGCAGAAGATGATCGCGTTCTTCAGCTCCGCGTCCTCGGCCTTGATCAGGTTGCGCAGCGTTTCGCGCTTGTCCCAAGGCTTCGAGCCCGATTTGACCAGCCGCTGGGTGATGTTGGTAGCCGCCGACGCGGCCTTGGAGACCTCGACGCGCACCGGCGCATGCAGGAATTTTTCCGTCAGCTTGGTGATCTCTGGCGGCATGGTCGCCGAGAAGAACAGCGTCTGCCGGGTGAACGGGATCATCTCGCAGATACGCTCGATGTCGGGAATGAAACCCATGTCGAGCATGCGGTCGGCCTCGTCGATGACCAGGATCTCGACGCCGTTGAGGAGCAGCTTGCCGCGCTCGCGGTGGTCAAGCAGACGGCCTGGCGTAGCGATCAGCACGTCGGCGCCGCGCTCCAGCTTCTTGTCCTGCTCGTCAAACGACACGCCGCCGATCAGCAGCGCGATGTTGAGCTTGTGGTTCTTGCCGTATTTGACGAAGTTTTCTTCGACCTGCGCGGCAAGCTCACGCGTCGGCTCGAGGATCAGCGTGCGCGGCATGCGGGCGCGGGCGCGGCCCTTTTCGAGCCGCGTCAGCATCGGCAGCACGAAGGAGGCGGTCTTGCCGGTGCCGGTCTGGGCAATCCCCAGCACGTCCTTGCCGAGCAAGGCGTGCGGGATCGCGCCAGCCTGGATCGGGGTCGGCTGGGTGTAGCCGGCGTCGGTGACTGCGGAAAGCACCTTCAGCGATAGGCCGAGGTCTGAAAAGGTCAACGCTTCTTGAGCGATCGTCGTGTCTGAGGACAAGTGTTGCTGTCTTTGGCTGGTTCGGGGAAGCGCAACGTCATTCGTCGCGGCAAGCGCCACGCGCCTGCAAGATTGGTATTGCGATTAGGCGCAAGCCCACGATTTGTCAACAGAAACGGGCAGGATTGGCGCGATTGTGAAGTTGTAACCTTAATCGCGATGCTTAATCCGGCCGCTTGTCTCTGTGCCGGCTCAGTAACGGAACTGTTCGGCCAGGATGCGTTCGTTCCAGGAGTGGTTGGGATCGAATAGCAAAGTCGCGGTGGCAGTCGGCGATTCCCGTACCGTGACCGAGGTCACCGCCTTGACCTCCGTGTGGTCGGCGGCTGCGTTCACCGGCCGCTTTTCCGACTCCAGAATGTCGAAGCGCACGGTCGCCTTGTTGGAAAGCAATGCGCCGCGCCAGCGTCGCGGACGAAACGGGCTGACCGGCGTGAGAGCCAGAAGGGGCGCGTCGAGCGGAAGGATAGGGCCGTGCGCGGAAAGATTATATGCGGTCGATCCGGCCGGCGTCGCGATCATGACGCCATCGCAGTTCAGTTCCTCGAGCCGTATCTGGTCATCGACGCTGATGCGGATCTTGGCCGTCTGATAGGATTGACGCCACAGCGCAACTTCGTTGATCGCCAGCGCCGTGACTTGTTCGCCATCCGAGGTGGTTGCCAGCATCTCCAGCGGGCGGATCGTTTCGGCGACCGCGGCCGCGATGCGCTCGGTGAGTCCTCCGGACCGGTACTCATTCATCAGGAAGCCGATTGTGCCACGGTTCATGCCGTAGACTTTTTTTCCCGTACCCATCGTGTCGCGCAAGGTCTGCAACAGGAAGCCGTCGCCACCCAGCGCCACCACGACAGTCGCCTCGGCGACCGAACATTGGCCATAGCGCGCCGACAGGCTCTCCAGCGCCGCCTTGGCGTCTGTTGTCTCGGACGAGACGAAAGCGATGCTGTTGGCGGCTGTGCTCATGGCTTCCCGATCGCGACCGATTGGCGCCGGCAGGTTCCGGCCGCCAGCGCCGGGGTAGCATGAGGCGGGCAGGTCTGCAAAGAGAGCCTCTGCCGGTTCATCAAGCGACGCGCGGCGGTGCCGCCGCACAGGGCGGTCGCGGTTGATGTCGTGGCGCGACCGAATGTGATGGTTAAGGCCAGGCTTAAGGTCTCGTAAAGCCGGACCGATCATGTTAGCCGGCATGGGTGGCGTGGGGCGCCCGCAGCATCTACCTTATCCTTCGGGACGCAAGGACGCTGCGGCACGTTAGATTTGTGCGCGTGATCCCGCGGATCCTGATGCCAGGGGACATGCGCCAGCCAGACGAGGCCGACATATTGCCGGTAGCACGCCTGATCATCGTCTTTGTCATGTTGGGAAGTTTCGCGCTTGTCTTCGCCGAACTGGTGCGCCAGTCGGAACAAATGAGCGCCAGGCCGGTCCCCACGGCCTCACGCTGCGGTGACGCCGCCGGGATGCCTTGCCCGCAAAGAGCGCTGTAGGCCGCCAAAATAGGCTCATCGATCCGCACCAACCAAGTCTCGCCGACGCCCGGCGGACGGCGTGAGACAGGACAAGGTCGATCGTTACAACTGCGGTGTCGATAAAAGCACCGATGGAAAGGCTTCGGATCTGAAATGGATCCCGTTTCCCTCGCCCTGGGAAACGAGCGCTGCGCCGCATTGACCGGCAGAGTTCTGGGTTGTGGGGGCGGCCGATCGCCTAGTGCACATCGAGTTTGTCTTCCTGCCGACAGAAGCGGCTGAAGGCTCCCGCCCGCGTTCTTCGTTTTTCACGCGAGCCGAAAGTGCCAGGGAGGGGCAGTTCGCTAGCCGTTTCTCAGGAGTGTTCCCGCAGATGGCAGCCGGCCGCTCTTCCGGGACAGAGCAGGATATTGGTGGCGGCGATCGGGGTGTGAGGGAGCAGGCAGGAGAAATCGTCGCTTCGGTATCGTTGTCTACGAAAAATTCAGCTCTTGAGTTGAATTTGAAATCTGATACAACTTAAAAGGGTATAAAAAAAGGGAGGGAATAAATGGGAACGTTTTCCATCTGGCATTGGGTGATCGTGCTGCTGCTGATCGGCGTGCCTGTTTTCTTTGCTGTTCGATCAGCCGCGAAGCCGTCACAGAATCCTGAGGCTCTTGTGGGCTTCGGTGGCTGGCTGATGCTGCTGGCGATCGGTCAGACATTGTCACCGCTACGCACGCTCGCCGACTTCGCCAATTCGGCCGACGGCTACCGGCAACTCATGACTCTCCCAAATGGGCCGCTGGCGGTGTATGGGGAGGTTGCCCTCAATCTCGCATTTCTGGCGCTTCAACTGGTTGTGCTGGTTTCGATGCTGCGGCGAAGCCGCCGGTTCCCGCAATTGTTTCTGCTTCAGTGCCTTGCGATCCCTGTCGTTTTTGTCCTGGATACGATCTGGACTTCGTCAATCCTGGGCGTTCCGGTGAACCAGGTGCTCGCAGGCGATGCGCTGGTGGCACCCCTGGCGTCTTTTGTGGGGGTCGGCATCTGGGCTGCTTATGTCTACAAGTCTGTGAGGGTGAGGAATACGTTCATCAGGACGAACGTGTCGGCCCAAATCGCGAGCGCCTCATAGAGAGTGGCGGCGCTGGCAATCGCTCTACACCGGGGTTTCGGAGGACCTGCGTCTAAGGGCTTGGGGTGGCCCGCCCCCCGGAGCTCGAAGAGTGCCCTTCCCGAGAGATGGGTGACAGTTCATTCCGGATAGATGGGTTACACTTTCGGCCCTTTGCAAGGAGAGCAAGGTGCCTTGGAAGGAGTGTAACGTCATGGATGAGCGGCTGAAGTTCATCG